>JAATGD010000052.1 GCA_015654965.1 Hyphomicrobiales bacterium | reverse complement strand
GACGCTGCGCCGCTCATGCAGTGAAGGCATTTGTGGTTCCTGCGCGATGAATTTCGACGGCGCCAATACGCTTGCCTGCACCAAGGGCATGGACGATATCAAGGGCACCATCAAGGTCTATCCGCTGCCGCATATGCCGGTGGTCAAGGACCTTGTGCCGGACCTCAACAATTTCTACGCGCAGCACCGTTCGATTGAGCCATGGCTCAAGACGGTTTCGCCGGAGCCGCAGAAGGAATGGCTGCAAAGCCATGAGGATCGCCAGAAGCTTGACGGTCTTTACGAGTGCATTCTGTGCGCCTGCTGCTCGACCTCATGCCCGAGCTATTGGTGGAATGGCGACCGTTATCTTGGTCCCGCCGTGCTACTTCAGGCCTATCGCTGGCTGATCGACAGCCGCGATGAAGCCAAGGGTGAACGTCTCGATAATCTGGAGGATCCGTTCCGGCTCTATCGCTGCCACACGATTATGAATTGCGCGCAGACCTGCCCCAAGGGATTGAACCCCGCCAAGGCGATTGCCGAAATCAAGAAAATGATGGTCGAGCGTCGCGTCTGATCTCTATACAAATCTTTATAAATGGCCTCCTTTTTGGGGGCCATTTTTATTTGTTTCGTTATGAGGCTTTTGTATAGTGTCCTTGCTTATTTAACATTTGGTTTGTAGAGGCATCGTCATGCTTGATCATATCGGCTTCAATATTTCCAGCATGGCAAAATCACGCGCATTCTACGATGCGGCCTTGGCACCGCTAGGCATTGCATCCGTGATGGAGTTCGGTGAATGGGTTGGCTATGGCCGCAATGGCAAGCCGGAATTCTGGATCGGCAAGCAGAAGGGCGCAAAATTGGAAGGCGTACTTCATGTCGCCTTTTCAGCCGGTACACGCTCGGAAGTCGACCGTTTTTATGAAGCCGCACTTGCCTCGGGCGGAAAAGACAACGGCAAGCCCGGTATTCGCGAGCATTACCATCCCGATTATTATGCGGCTTTTGTCATAGATCCCGATGGCCATAATATCGAAGCCGTCTGTCATTTACCGGAATGAAAAAGCGGGCCAAAACCCGCTTTTCCTGTGTGCCTTTAAACGAGCGTCGCGTCCAGTGTCACGTCAATGGCACCCAATGCTTTTGACAAGGGGCAGGATTCCTTCGCCTTGTTGGCGAGAGTTTTAAATTCTTCCTCGGATATCTTGGGCACATTGGCCACAAGCTTCAAGGCGCTGCGGGTGATTTCAAATCCGCCACCATTGGCAGGGGCTATCGTCACCGTTGCCGTTGCGTCGAGTTTATCGGGTGGGGTGCCGTTTTGCGTCAGAATGGCTGAAAGCTGCATGGCAAAACAGCCTGCGTGTGCTGCACCGAGAAGCTCTTCCGGATTGGTGCCCGCACGTCCGCTTTCATCCTCAAAACGGGCCTTGAAATTATAGGCCAGATCTTTGAGCGCGCCACTTTGAGAGTTCAGCGTGCCGTTGCCTTCCTTGAGCGTGCCTTGCCAGACTGCGGTTGCTTTTCTGTCCATGGGAAAGCTCCTTTCAATGATGATGGGGTATCATCGATATAGGGCGCTAGCCATATGCTTCCAGTCTGAGATTAAATAGCATCGCCTTGCAAAAGGCGCGGACTCTTGCCTGAAAGTCCTGCGGCCTGTCTGGTGAAGAAGGTTTTCAGGCTGGGCATGCGGTCCACCAGACCAAGCCCGATATCGCGTACCGAGCGGATGGCCGGATTGTCATTGGAGAAAAGCCGGGTGAGAACGTCGGTCGTAACCCCCATTTGCACCGTCTCGAAACGCCGCCAGCTCTGGTAGCGCTCAAGGGCGGCAAAAGAGCCGATATCAAGGCCAAGGCGGTCGGTTTCCACAATCACTTCGGCAATGGCTGCGGCATCGCGGAAACCGAGATTGAGGCCCTGACCTGCAATTGGATGAACGCGGTGGGCGGCGTCACCAACAAGGGCAAAGCGCGGTTTGACGTATTCACGCGCCAGCGTCAGGCCGAGCGGGAAGGCGCGGCGCGGGCCTTCGACCTTGAGTGCACCCAGACGATGGCCAAAGCGTTGCTCGAGTTCGATGTCGAAAACGAAATCGTCCTCGCGCACGAGTCGCTCGGCATCTGCGGTGCGCTCGGTCCACACGAGCGAGCTGCGATTGCCTTTCAGCGGCAGGATGGCAAAGGGTCCTGAGGGCAGGAAATGTTCATCGGCGCGCCCGCCATGCGGTTTTTCGTGGGCGACATTGCAGACAATGCCCGACTGGCCATAGTCCCAACTGACGGTCTTGATGCCAGCCTGATCGCGCAGGCGCGAGCGTGCGCCATCGGCTGCAATCAGCAGGCGCGTCTGGACTGTTTCACCATTGGAAAGAGAGACAGAAACGCTTTCGGCCTCGGTCGCGAATTGATCGACGCTGGTTGCTTCGAGAAAGGTGATGCCCAAAGCGTCTGCTTTGGCGTGAAGCGCTGTGTTGAGCACGCGATTTTCCACCATATGCGCAAAGGGTTCGCCCGGTTCCACATCGCCCGAAAAGGTGAGAAAGACCGGACGCACCGGATCGGAAACACGCGAATCGGTAATGACCATTTCGGTGATTGGCTGCGCATCGGCTGCGATATCTTGCCAGCAGCCGAGTTGGCTCAACATACGGGTTGCGGCGGCTGCGATGGACGAGGCGCGCGGGTCGGTTTTCCATGCACCGGCAGGTGCGCCGTCCACGACCATGACCGAAAGGTGGGGCGCTGCCGATTTGACGGCAGTGGCTGTTACGAGGCCGACATAGCCGCCACCGGCGATCAGCAGATCGGTCTTGCGGGCGCTGGTCTGTTTGGGCATCGTCTTCATCCTTTCCAGAAAGCTCGTATCATGCTTCTGATATCAATGCGGCCAGAGTGAAGCCGTTATATTCCTGCGTTGCAAAGCTGCCAATAGCTTGACACTGTTCGACCATCGGGCACAAACATGAAACGCATCATCAATATCATATAGGGTCGCAGGAGACAGGCTGTCCATGTCCAACGATGAAAACGCCGCATATCAGCACCGCGAAGATGATCAGGCAGAGGTCGGCCAGACCAATGCCCAGACGAATGCCATGCGGGAGCTGTTGTCTGTTCTCGATATTGAGACATTGGAGATGGACCTTTTCCGCGGCAATAGCCCGCAAGTGGGCTGGCAGCGGGTTTTTGGCGGACAGGTGATCGGGCAGGCGCTCATTGCCGCACAGCGCACGGTCGAGCCGGAGCGCCATGTCCACTCCCTGCATGCCTATTTCATGCGGCCGGGCGATCCCAAAATTCCGATCATCTATGAGGTGGACCGTATTCGTGACGGCTCCAGCTTCAATACGCGTCGCGTTCTGGCCAAGCAGCATGGCAAGGGTATTTTTTCGCTTTCCTGCTCGTTTCAGGTGGATGAGGGTGGGCTGGATCATCAGATCGCGATGCCCGAAAACTTGCCGCAACCTGAAGACTTGCTGGGTGACCGCGATATCAAGGAGCAATATCTGCATCTGGCGCCTGCGAATGTGCGTAAATACTGGGAGCAGGAACGGCCCATCGAAATCAAGCCGGTTTCGCTGTCGCATTATTTTTCACGCGAGAAACTCGACCCTGCCCAGCATGTCTGGGTGCGCGCGCGTGGCATCGTGCCCGATGATCGCGCCCTTCAGGCGGCAATTCTCGCTTATCTGTCGGACATGACGCTGCTCGACACGTCGCTGCATCCCCATGGCCGCTCGATCTTTGATCGCGATCTGCAAGTGGCAAGCCTCGATCATGCCATGTGGTTTCATCGCCCGTTCCGGCTCAATGACTGGCTACTTTATACGCAGGACACGCCAAGCGCTTCGGGTGCGCGTGGCTTCAATCGCGGCTCGCTCTATACGCGTGAGGGGATTCTGGTGGCATCTGTCGCTCAGGAAGGGCTAATTCGTGTGCATGAAAAAGAATGATGATCAAATATTAGCCATCCCGGAAAACGATGATTAAATAATAATCAAATATTGGACTGACAGATGTCTCTTCGCTGCCAGCCGGATGGCGAAATCCTGAATCAAATGAATCTGTTAGCGGCAAAGTGGCAAAATAGCATCTTCTAAAAGGCCTGTTTGCGGCATTTGACGTCTGAAGCGGCGCGTTGCTTCAAAGAAAATCGCCTTTCTCGTCCGGCAATTCTGCAATTGGCACGATTTTTGTTTCTCTCTTAATCGAACCGGTCTTTTCAGCGCAGCCGCGTTTGAAACCGCCTTTCGACGGAGATAATCGATGCTCATAACAGAAAGATTAAAGCACACGGCTTTCGCCACCCTGCCAGCGCTGCTCCTCCTTGCAGGAACGGCCTTGGCGCAGGATGCCGAAGCAGCCCCGACCCTGGATACGGGCGATACAGCGTGGATGCTGACCTCAACGGCGCTCGTGCTGATGATGACCATCCCGGGACTGGCCCTGTTCTATGGCGGCATGGTGCGCAAGAAAAACGTGCTTTCCACGGTGATGCAGAGCTTTGCCGTCACCTGCCTCATGTCCGTGCTCTGGATGGTGGCTGGCTATTCGCTTGCCTTCACCGATGGCGGCTCGATGAACGCCTATATTGGCGGTTTCTCGAAAGCCTTCTTCTCGGGCGTGACGATGGAATCGCTTACAGGCACGATCCCTGAATATCTTTTCATCGTCTTCCAGATGACCTTTGCGATCATCACACCCGCTCTCATCGCCGGTTCTTTTGCCGAGCGCATGAAGTTTTCTTCGATGCTGGTGTTCCTGACCCTGTGGCTGTTCATTGTCTATATCCCGGTCGCCCACTGGGTGTGGGGCGGCGGCTTCCTCGCTTCTGACGGCGTTCTCGACTTTGCCGGTGGTACAGTCGTGCATATCAATGCCGGTGTGGCCGGTCTCGTGGCCGCCCTCATCGTCGGCAAGCGCGACGGTTACGGGCAGACCAATATGGCACCGCATAACCTCGTCCTGTCGGTGATCGGCGCAGCCCTTCTGTGGGTTGGCTGGTTCGGCTTCAACGCAGGCTCGGCCGTCGGTGCGAATTCACTCGCAGCTGTCGCCATGCTCAACACGCAGGTTGCCACCGCCGGTGCCGCTCTTGCATGGATGTTTGCCGAATGGGCGATCGCTGGCAAGCCAAGCATTCTCGGCATCATCTCGGGTGCTGTGGCCGGTCTCGTTGCCGTCACCCCTGCTGCCGGTTTCGTCAATCCAACCGGCGCGCTCATCCTTGGCATCATCGCCGGTGCGATCTGCTATATCGCCGCCGTCAAGATCAAGCATGCGCTCGGCTATGACGACTCGCTCGACGCCTTTGGCGTGCATGGCGTTGGTGGTTTCATCGGTGCGGTTCTCACAGGCGTTTTTGCCGATACCGCTATCAATGCGGCAGGTGAAGGTGCGAGTGTTGGCAAGCAGTTCTTCGGTGCTGCCATCACCGTCGTCTATACCGCAATCGCCACCGCCATCATTCTTTACGTTGTCAAGGCCATCATGGGGCTGCGTCCCAGCAAACAGGCGGAACTCGAAGGTCTCGACATCGCTTTGCACGGCGAATCTGTTCAGTAAGAACAGTTCTCCTGAAGAGAAAAGGCGCGGGAAACCGCGCCTTTTCATTTGCGTTTCCGTCCATGGTTAATGTGGAATTAACCATCGCTCCATTAGGATTGCCCCGATTCATAACGCCCGCAGGGATCTCTGTTGCGGCTCCTATTGCGAAATCTGGTTCGGGACTGGCTTATATATGCGGCAAGGATACGCACCATCATACCCGTTGCGCGATGAGCGGGTGAGCGAAGACAGGCTGAAACTGGCCAATATTTTTCGCAGGCAGCTCACGATATTGCTGGGGCTGGCGCTTCTGGTGCTGACGGCGATGGCGGTCGGCGCTCTTGCGACCTGGAACGTCGCCGATCCAAGTTTCAGCCATGCGACTGATAATCCGGTGACCAATGCGCTGGCCTATCCCGGTGCGGTTTTCTCCGATATCGCCATGCAGTTTCTGGGCCTTGCCAGTGTACCAGCGCTGCTGCCGCTCGTCGTCTGGGCGCTTTTAGTGATGACGCGTGGTGGAATAGGTCGTGTTGCCAAGCGGAGCTTCGCATGGATCATTTCGGCCCTGTTGTTTGCCGCGATCGCAAGCTGTTTTGCGGTTCCTGCGAGCTGGCCGATGCCGATCGGGCTGGGCGGCGTGTTCGGCGATCTGATTTTGCGTTTTCCGGGCGTATTTCTGGGACATTTCCCGCAAGGTGCCATTGCCTCCATTATTGCGCTGCTTCTCAGCCCGCTTGCCGTGTGGCTTTGCCTGTTTGCCAGCGGCATTATCGGCAGGGGGGCGGGAATGGCCAAGGGAGCCAAGCCTGTTGACGCTGGTCGTTCCGAAGAAGAGTTTTCCGAGGATTATGGCGGCGGCATGCAGTTTATCGGTGCCCTGACGCATCTGGCCTTGATGGTGAGCGCGAATTTCAAGCGTCTGACCGGAATGGGACAACGACGCAGGCAGGCGGATTTTGACAATTCGGATGCAGCGCCCAGTCGCGTTCGCAAAGGATCGCGCCGCGAACCCGGATTTGATGCCGGGGCTGATGATGATCTGCCGTTCGACATGGATGAGGACGAGACACGGCCGCTGGCGGGCGAAGAATGGCACGATGCGCCGCCGCAGCGTCGCCGCAAGGCACGTGTCGAGCAAGCAGCCGGAGCCGCAAAGCCCGGTTCGCGCATCCAGCGCGAGGCGCAGCCCTCTTTCCTTCGCGATGGTGGGGCATTTGAAATGCCATCGCTGCATTTCCTTGCCGAGCCGAAGGCGGTGGCGCGTGATGCCTCGCTGTCGAAAGATGCGCTGGAGCAGAATGCCCGCCTTCTCGAAGGCGTTCTGGAAGATTTCGGCGTGCGCGGCGAGATCATCAATGTGAAGCCGGGACCGGTGGTGACGCTTTATGAGCTGGAACCGGCTCCGGGAATCAAATCCTCTCGCGTGATCGGTTTGGCGGACGATATTGCCCGCTCGATGAGCGCGATTGCTGCGCGTGTGGCGGTGGTTCCGGGCCGTAATGTGATCGGCATCGAATTGCCGAACCAGAAGCGCGAAATGGTTTATCTGCGTGAAATGCTGGCAAGTCGTGATTTTGAGCACACCAAGGCAAAGCTGGCGCTGGCGCTCGGCAAGACCATCAATGGCGAGCCGGTGATCGCCGATATCGCCAAGATGCCACATTTGCTGGTTGCGGGCACCACGGGTTCGGGCAAGTCGGTTGCGATCAACACCATGATCCTGTCGCTCGTCTATCGCATGACGCCACAGGAATGCCGATTGATCATGATCGATCCGAAAATGCTGGAACTCTCCATCTATGATGGCATTCCGCATCTTTTGACCCCGGTCGTCACTGATCCGAAAAAGGCGGTTGTCGCGCTCAAATGGACCGTGCGCGAGATGGAAGACCGCTATCGCAAGATGTCGAAGGTCGGCGTGCGCAACATCGACGGCTTCAACCAGCGTGTGGGGCAGGCCCAGAACAAGGGCGAGCGCATTGCGCGTACCGTGCAGACGGGCTTTGACCGCAATACGGGCGAGGCGATCTACGAGACGGAACAGCTTGATCTCGAACCGATGCCCTATATCGTCGTCATCATTGACGAAATGGCCGATTTGATGATGGTCGCAGGCAAGGATATCGAAGGCACGGTGCAGCGTCTGGCGCAGATGGCGCGTGCGGCGGGTATCCATGTCATTATGGCGACCCAGCGTCCCTCGGTCGATGTCATCACCGGCACCATCAAGGCG
>JAATGD010000018.1 GCA_015654965.1 Hyphomicrobiales bacterium | reverse complement strand
GCACGCTATCGATAATCTGGCGGCATTTCTCAACCGTGCGGGACGCAATGTGGATATCCCCCAATACGTCAGAGTTCTGCGCAGCCTTATGCGCCACAACCTGTGCTACGCCCCCGGCGCCGATAATGAGAATGTTCTTCTTCATTTTCTGTCGATGCTTCCTCTTCCAGCGGTTTCCCGCATTTTCATATGTTAATTCAGGCTCAGGAAAGAGCCGCTTCAAAATCCGCATAATCGAAATCGCGGACAAGTGTGAGTGTGCCGTCGAGTTCACGCACGGCAATGGCAGGCATTTTCACGCCATTGAACCAGTTTTTCTTGACCATCGTATAACCGCCCGCATCCTCGAAGGAGAGGCGGTCGCCGATGGCAAGTGGTTTTTCAAAATTGAATTCGCCGAAAATATCGCCGGCAAGGCAGGATTTTCCGCAGACCATATAGCTGTGTTCGCCGTCGTTCGGCGCCATTTTTGCGCGCTCGCGATAAATGAGCAGATCGAGCATATGCGCCTCAATCGAGCTGTCGACGATTGCCAGGTTCTTGCCATTGAAAAGCGTGTCAAGCACGGTGACTTCCAGCGTGGTGGTTCTGGTGATCGAGGCCTCGCCCGGCTCCAGATAGACCTGCACGCCGAATTTTTCGGCAAAGGCTTTCAGGCGCGCGCAGAAATCATCGAGCGGGTAATTGTCGCCGGTGAAATGAATGCCGCCGCCAAGGCTCACCCATTCCACGCGATGCAGCAGGCTGCCGAATTTCTGCTCGATATCGCCAAGCACCTTATCGAACAGGCCGAAATCGGCGTTTTCGCAATTGTTATGGATCATGAAACCCGTGACACGGTCCATGACTGTTTCGATCCTTTCAACGTCCCATTCGCCCAGACGGCTGAAGGGTCGCGCCGGGTCCGCGAGATCGAAACTCGATGTCGAGACACCGGGATTGAGCCGCAGGCCGCGCTTGATATGCTCAGCCTTGTCAGCAAAGCGCTCAAGCTGGCCAATCGAATTGAAGATGATCTTGTCGGCGTGGCTGATCACTTCATCGATCTCGCCATCCGCATAGGCAACACTATAGGCGTGGGTTTCGCCGCCGAATTTTTCATGGCCCAGACGCACCTCGTTGAGCGAGGACGAGGTGGTGCCGTCCATATAGGGACGCATGAAATCGAACACCGACCATGTGGCGAAACATTTGAGCGCCAAGAGCGCTTTTGCGCCGGATTTCTCGCGCACATAGGCGATCTTTTCCATGTTGCGCTTGAGCTTGGTCTTGTCGATCAGGTAATAGGGCGTCTCGATCATGAATATTCCGGGTCGTCGATGGGAAATGCTGCCTTTGCCAGCATGACCGGCAGGCGCGTTCTGGCTCAAAAGCCGTTTCTGTTACAGGCTTATAGGAAGCTTGTGACAGAAACACAAATCCACCACTGCTGTTTTGAGAAAAATTGCGCGGTTTATGCCGCGCATATTGGCGCATAAACGGATAGAGGCACAAGATGCTCCGAAATTACCCGCGATTAAAAAATGTTTCCTTGAGGCAGGCGGCGGATTCAAATTAAGTGCGCGGCGATTGGCCCCGGCTCTTGCAGTCGGGGCATAGAAGGACTATTCCCGTTTTCGTGATCAATGGCTTGACTGCAAGGGTTTTTCCCAAAAGGCCAGCCGGTCATGAAGTCGCGGAAGCCACCCGTGTGCTGCCTGTTTGACGGATAGACAGAGGCACAAGACCAACAAGGCAGCCTGACGCGATCCCCCACCGATTGCGATATGAGACGTTCGTTTCCCATGAAGCGGGCACCGTGAAAAGCGAGACAGAGACAGTTCCGAAATGAGCAGCAATTTCTATCAGGAAACCATTCTGGACGTTCACCACTGGACCGACAGGCTGTTTTCCTTCCGCGCCACGCGTGATCAGGGTTTTCGCTTCCAGAGCGGCCAGTTCGTCATGATCGGGCTGGAAGTCAACGGCAAGCCGCTTCTGCGCGCCTATTCCATCGCTTCCAGCGTCTATGACGACCAGCTCGAATTCTTCTCGATCAAGGTGCAGGACGGTCCGCTGACCTCGCGGCTTCAGCATCTGAAAGTGGGCGACAAGCTGATCGTCGGCAAGAAGCCGGTCGGGACGCTGCTTTATGACAATCTCGTTCCGGGCGATAATCTGTGGCTGCTGTCCACCGGCACCGGCCTTGCGCCGTTTCTCTCGATCATCCGCGATATCGAAGCCTATGAGCGCTACAAGAAGATCATCCTTGTGCATGGCGTGCGCGAAGTCAACGAACTGGCCTATGCCGATCTGATCACCAAGGAATTGCCGCAAGATGAATTTCTCGGCGAGATGGTGCGCGAAAAACTCGTTTATTACCCGACCGTGACGCGCGAGGAATTCCGCAACAAGGGCCGTGTCACCGATCTCATCTCTTCGGGCAAGATTTTCGAGGATCTGGGATTGCCCGCATTCAGCAAGGAAGCCGATCGCATGATGCTATGCGGAAGCCCGGAAATGCTGGCCGATATGCGCCAGATTCTGGAAGGTTTGGGCTTTGAAGAAGGCAGCCAGAGCCAAGCG
>JAATGD010000253.1 GCA_015654965.1 Hyphomicrobiales bacterium | reverse complement strand
GTTACCTTGTCGGTTTCCAGTTCCACCAGCGGTTCATCGGCGGCAACGGTGTCGCCTGCCTTCTTGAACCACTTGCCGATGGTTGCCTCGGTTACGGACTCCCCAAGCGTGGGAACGCGAATTTCGGTAGCCATGGTTTCTTCTTCCGTTGATCTTCAAACTTCAGGATTGGTGTTCATTTCTGGCCGGAGCCGCTTTTGCGGCTCCGTAACAATGGATTTTACTGACCCAGCGCATCTTCGAGGAATGATGCAAGCTGCTCAAGATGCTTGGACATCAGGCCCGTTGCAGGCGATGCCGCAGCCGGACGTCCGGTGTAGCGGACGCGCTTGTGCTTGGCATCGATATGGGCGAGCACCCATTCCAGATAAGGATCGATGAACGACCATGCGCCCATGTTCTTCGGCTCTTCCTGACACCAGACGATTTCCGCCTGACGGAAGCGCGTCAGCTCATTGATCAGCGCCTTGGCCGGGAACGGGTAGAGCTGCTCGACGCGCAACAGGTAGACATCGTCGACACCGCGCTTTTCACGCTCCTCGTAAAGATCGTAATAGACCTTGCCCGAGCACAGCACCACGCGGCGGATTTTTGCATCCTTCTGCAGCTTGATGCTGTCGCCCTTGTTGTATTGTGCATCGTCCCACAGAAGGCGATGGAAGGATGAATCGCCGGAGAAATCAGCCAGCGACGACACGGCACGCTTGTGGCGCAACAGCGACTTCGGCGTCATCATGATCAGCGGCTTGCGGAAATCGCGCTTCATCTGGCGGCGCAGGATATGGAAGTAATTTGCCGGTGTCGTGCAGTTTGCCACCTGCATGTTGTCTTCTGCGCACATCTGCAACCAGCGTTCCAGACGCGCCGAAGAATGCTCCGGTCCCTGACCTTCAAAGCCGTGCGGCAGAAGGCAGACCAGACCCTACATGCGCAACCACTTGCGTTCGCCAGACGAGATGAACTGGTCGAAGACAACCTGCGCACCATTGGCAAAGTCACCGAACTGTGCTTCCCAGAGGGTCAGCGCGCGAGGTTCCGACAGCGAATAGCCATATTCGTAACCAAGTACGGCTTCTTCGGAGAGCATCGAATTGATGACTTCGTAGATCGCCTGACCTTTCTGGATATTGTTGAGCGGAATATAGCGGTTCTGGTTTTCCTGATCGTAAAGCACCGTATGACGCTGCGAGAAGGTGCCGCGCTCGACATCCTGACCCGACAGGCGGATCGGATTGCCTTCAGCAACCAGCGAACCAAAGGCAAGAGATTCAGCCGTTGCCCAGTCGATACCCTCGCCCGTTTCCATCATCTTGGCGCGGTTGTCGAGGAAGCGCTGGATCGTGCGATGCACGTGGAAATCCTTAGGCACCTCAACGAGTTTCCTGCCGATTTCCTTGAGCGTCTTCACCGGAACGGCGGTCTTGCCGCGGCGCTGCTCATCGGCATTGTCGGCTGCGCGAAGACCTGCCCATGCACCATCCAGCCAGTCGGCCTTGTTGGGCTTGTAGCTCTGTCCGGCCTCAAATTCCTGCTCAAGCCTTTCGCGCCATTCCGCCTTCATGCGGTCGACGTCTTCCTGACTGACCAGACCTTCAGCGATCAGCTTGTCACCGTAAATCTGCACGGTGGTCTTGTGGGCGCGGATGGCCTTGTACATCAACGGCTGCGTGAAGGACGGCTCGTCGCCTTCATTATGGCCGAAGCGGCGATAGCAGAACATGTCGATGACGACAGGCTTATGGAACGTCATGCGGAATTCGGTCGCAACCTTGGCGGCAAAGACCACCGCTTCCGGATCATCGCCATTGACATGGAACACCGGCGCCTCGACCATCTTGGCCACATCCGAAGGATAGGGCGACGAGCGCGAGAAGGCCGGATTGGTCGTAAAGCCGATCTGGTTGTTGACGATGAAATGCAGCGTGCCAGCCACGCGGTGACCGCGCAGACCTGAAAGGCCAAAACATTCGGCCACCACACCCTGACCGGCAAAGGCAGCGTCACCATGCAGAAGCAGCGGCAGCACCTTGGCGCGTTCGCTCAGCGGCACGATTTCGCCGCGTGTGCGACCGGCCAACAGGTCCTGCTTGGCGCGGGCCTTGCCCATGACGACCGGATTGACGATTTCCAGATGCGAAGGATTTGCTGTCAGCGACAGGTGCACCGTGTTGCCATCGAATTCGCGATCCGAAGAAGCGCCCAGATGGTATTTGACGTCGCCCGAACCTTCCACGTCGTCGGGCGCATAGGAGCCGCCCTTGAACTCGTGGAAAATGGCGCGATGCGGCTTGCCCATGACCTGTGAAAGCACGTTCAGACGACCGCGATGCGGCATGCCGAAGATGATTTCCTTCACACCCATGGAACCGCCGCGCTTGACGATCTGCTCCAGCGCCGGGATCAGCGCTTCGCCTCCATCGATGCCAAAACGCTTGGTGCCCTTGTATTTGACGTCGATGAACTGCTCAAAGCCTTCGGCTTCGATCAGCTTGGACAGAATGGCCTTCTTGCCTTCGGCTGTGAAAGCATAGCCCTTGTCCGGGCCTTCGATGCGTTCCTGAATCCAGGCTTTTTCCACCGGATCGGAAATATGCATGAACTCGACGCCGACAGTGCCGCAATAGGTGCGCTTGAGAATTTCAAGCATCTGCGGCACAGTCGCATATTCAAGACCCAGCACATTGTCGATGAAAATCTTGCGATCATAATCGGCAGGCGTGAAACCATAGGTCGAGGGTTCCAGCTCGTTATAATCTTCCGGCTTTTCGGAAAGACCGAGCGGGTCGAGATTGGCATGGAGATGCCCGCGCATACGATAGGCGCGGATCATCATGATGGCGCGTACGCTGTCGCGCGCTGCCTGAGCAATCTCTTCAGCCGAAAGCGGCGCGCCGGACACACTCTTGGCGTCTCCCTTCGCAGCCTTGCCCTTCAGCTTGTCGGTGACGTGCTTTTCAACCTCGGCCCAATTGCCATCGAGCGCGGAAATCAGATCGCCATTGGCGGCAATCGGCCAGTTCTTTCTGGTCCAGCTCGCGCCCTGTGCGTTCTTCTTCACATCCTCGGCATTATCGCCCAGCTTGCTGAAAAAGTCGCGCCACTCGGGATCGACCGAATTCGGATCGTCCTCATAACGGGCATACAGCTCCTCGATATAGTCGGCATTGCCGCCATAGAGAAACGAGGTAAGGGCGAAAACGTCGTTGGCCTGTTCCTGCCTTGCCATGGTCTACCCGGAGCCTTGCTCCGTCTCCTTATGAGCGGCTGATTGCGCGGGCCGGAAGGTTGTTTGCCAAAACCTTCATCCCTCACGCAGCCGGGGAGAAACCGCAACAACCCCGACAAAATCCTGTCTACTCAAATGCGTCAGGAACGCGTCGATGCGTTCCTATGTCAAACCCGGCAGAGGCTTTCACCGCTGCCGGGGATATTCAAACCAGTGACCGGTCTCAGCCCTTGAGGACTTCGACCAGCGTCTTGCCGAGCTGTGCCGGCGAAGGCGACACACGAATGCCAGCCGATTCCATAGCGGCAATCTTGTCTTCCGCACCACCCTTGCCACCCGAAATCACGGCACCGGCATGGCCCATGGTGCGTCCGGCAGGCGCGGTACGACCCGCGATGAAACCGACCATCGGCTTCTTGCGGCCGCGCTTGGCTTCGTCCTTGAGGAACT
>JAATGD010000402.1 GCA_015654965.1 Hyphomicrobiales bacterium | reverse complement strand
GCAGGGTCGAGGATGCCGTCATGCAAATGCTGTCGACTGCTACCGATCGCCGTCCCGCCGATCTTCGTATCGTCACAGAAATCCTGCTCTCGGCCGTGACCGGGGTGGTGAGAACGCAGTTCGAGCGCGATCCGTCAAAAATCGCCGAAGAGCCTTTTCAGCAGCACCTCAGCCTGATGTGTCGCGCCTATCTTGAAGCGGCTTGCGGCAGATGAGGATCTTGCATGTGCTTTCGGGCTTGCTTGCGAACTGGGCTATCCGGCTGGCCAGCGGCCTTTATGCGCCCGGCATTGGCGCGTGAAATTAGAACCCCGCAACAGGACCGACAAGAATAGTTCGGGATATTGATGTTATACTGTTACGTCTTCGCTTGATTATGTTATACCATTTCACATTCACGGGCGGCGGGCTTCGCCATGCGGCACCCCGATGTATGGGCTGATGCCTGTGAATGCGCAAGGATGACCAATGGTTTCAATACCATATCGGCATTCCCGGTCTGAAACCGGAGCTGATCCTGCGCGGTGAACATGGACGAAGATGTAAACAGGAAAGGGCAACACCAATATGAAACCTGTAACCTCCACTGTGCTGGGCACGGTCTTTAGCGTTCTCGCTCTGAGCACTATACCCGCATTGGCAGAGCAGAAAGACGATAGCCACAACGTCTGGCGGCTGTTCGTCGCCGATCATACACAGCCGGTCGTTCGCGCCATCGATCTTGAAAGCGGCAAGGAGATTGGCCACTACGATGTCAAGGGATATGCGAACCTTGTTACCAGCGCATCCGGGCAGACGGTTTTTGCTGCACAGCCGGATTTCGATATCGTCCATGCCATAAAGACTGGCATCAATCTGTCCGATCACGGCGATCACAAGGATATCGACATATCCGACCCCGCACTGCTTGCGCAGAGTTTTGAGGGACCCCGCCCCTATCATGTCGTGCCGCATGACGACCATGCCATCATCTTTTATGACAATAGCGGCAAGGCCGAAATCCTCGATGAGGCCTCGCTTCTCAAAGGCAAGGCCGATGTCAGAACGCTTGACGCCACGGCCCCCCATCATGGCGTAGCGCTGAGCATGGGCGACTATGTGCTGCTCTCGGTGCCCGACACTTCGCTCAAGACCGAGCCGGGCAAATTGCCGCCGCGCATCGGTTTGCGTGCCGTGGATGCCAAGGGCGAGCAGGTTGGTGAAACGGCCCCCTGCACCGACCTTCATGGCGAGGCAATGTCCGCGCGCCTCGCCGCCTTCGGCTGCAAGCAGGGTGTGCTGATCGCCCAGCAGAAGGGCGGGCAAGCACCCCAATTCAAAATGCTCGATTATCCCGCTGATTTTCCAAAAGGACACGTCGGAACGCTTCTGGGCGGCAAGGCCATGCAGTTCTTCCTCGGCAATTATGGTGACGACAAGGTCGTGCTGATCGACCCGGAAAACGAAAAACCATACAAGCTCGTGGAACTGCCAACCCGGCGCGTGGATTTCGCCCTCGATCAGACGAGCATCCGCAATGCCTATATTCTGACCGAGGATGGCGATCTGCATGTGCTCGATGTGCTCAAGGGAGAACTGGTCAACAAGGCCAAAGTGACCGAACCCTACAGCAAGGACGGCCATTGGCGCGATCCGCGCCCGCGCCTTGCAATCGCCAATGGCAAGATCGTGATCACCGACCCGCGTCATTCACTTTTGCGTGTCATTGACGCAAAGACGCTGAAAGAAGAACGCACCATCCCCGTCGAAGGACAGCCCTTCACGATCACTGTCGCTGGAGGCTCCGGCGTTCAGCACTGATACTTGAACAGACTTTTGGCATGTGGGGCAGTTTCTGCCGCACATGCCAGCCTGTTGTCAGGCGCTTTCTTCCCTCATCGAATCCACTCGAAATCATGATCGTCTTGGTCTATTGAAGGATGGAGAGTGAGGTTGCCCATCATGTCCAAAGATACGCCTAAAGATAAATTCCCGACGGATAGCGAACGCAAGACGCTGGTGCTGACTGGCGCAAGCCGCGGCATCGGGCACGCGACCGTCAAACGGTTTTCGCGCGCGGGCTGGCGTGTCATCACCTGCTCGCGGCAGGATTTCGCCGAAAACTGCCCATGGCCCGCCGGTCCCGAAGACCATATCAAGGTCGATCTGGCGGATCAGGAAGATATCGGCAAGGCCATTTCCGAAATCCGCCGCAGGCTCGAAGCCAATGGCAGCAAGCTGCATGCGCTCGTCAACAATGCCGGTATTTCGCCAAAGGCCGAAGGCGGCAAGCGCCTCAATTCGCTTGAGACGCCGATGTCGGTGTGGCGCGATGTGTTTCAGGTCAATTTCATGGCCCCCATCATGCTGGCGCGCGGACTGTTCAAGGAACTGGAAGAAGCACAAGGCTCGGTCGTCAATGTGACCTCGATTGCCGGAAGCCGCGTGCATCCTTTCGCTGGCACCGCTTACGCCACCTCGAAAGCGGCACTTGCCTCGCTGACCCGCGAAATGGCATCCGATTTCGGCCCTTACGGCATTCGCGTCAATGCCATCGCACCCGGCGAGATCGACACGGCCATTCTTTCGCCGGGAACCGAAAAACTCGTCGAGCAATTGCCGCTGCGACGTCTGGGCAAAACATCGGAAGTCGCCGAAACCATCTATTTCCTGTGCACCGAAGCCTCGTCCTATGTCACCGGCTCGGAAATCCACATCAATGGCGGCCAGCACGTCTGAAAACCCAGAAAACGGATTTTGGCCCATGATCCTTTGTTGCGGCGAAGCCCTGATCGACATGCTGCCACGCGAAACAGCGTCTGGCGAACCAGCCTTTGCGCCCCGTGCAGGCGGGTCGGTGCTCAATACATCCATCGCGCTCGGACGGCTCGGGGTTTCGACCGGCTTTTTCTCCGGGCTTTCGTCGGATTTTTTCGGCGAAATCTTGCGCGATACGCTGGCGCGTTCCAATGTCGATTATTCCTATTCGGCCATTTCCGACCGCCCGACAACGCTTGCTTTCGTGCGGCTGGTGGATGGTCAGGCGCGCTATGCTTTCTATGATGAAAATACTGCCTTGCGCATGCTCTCGGAAAGCGACATTCCGCTGATCGATGACACGATCGATGCCATGCTGTTCGGCTGTATCAGTCTTATTTCAGAACCCTGCGGGAGCGTCTATGAAGCGCTGATGGCGCGTGAGGCGGCGCGGCGCGTCATGTTCCTCGACCCCAATATTCGCGCCAGTTTTATCACCAACCGCGAAAAACATCTCACGCGCATGAAGCGCATGATCGCGCTTGCCGATATCGTAAAGCTGTCGGACGAAGACCTCGACTGGTTCGGCGAAAGCGGCAGTCACGCCGAAATCGCCGCAAACTGGCTGAAACGCGGACCAAAGCTCATCGTGATCACCAAAGGCGCGCGCGGTGCGGTCGCCTATAGTGCAGACAAGATTGTATCCGTGCCGGGGGTGAAAGTCGATGTCGTGGATACGGTCGGCGCGGGCGATACGGTCAATGCCGGTATTCTCGCAAGCCTTCACGCACAAGGTCTTCTGAGCAAGGAGGCGATTGCCGCGCTCGATGAAGACCAGATTCATACAGCCGTGGCGCTTGGTGTGCGCGCCGCAGCCATAACCGTCTCACGCGCCGGTGCAAATCCGCCCTGGGCGGTGGAGATGCGGGATTAAAGCGCATCCCGAAAAGTGTGAAGCGGTTTTCGGGCAAGATGCGCGTCAAAGCAAAAACTAAACCGTGACGAGTTGATCGACCCGCTCGTCATTGCCGAAGAATTTCAGGTAACGCTCGACTTCTTTCGGGTCACCGGTCGCCTTGCGCGGATTATCCGACAATTTGACCGCAGGACGTCCATTGGCGTCCGTCACCTTGCAGACCAGCGAAATGGCGTCGAGACCGGAGGCCGGCACCGGCGAGCAATCCTCGAAATCGTTGGTCAGGTTGGTGCCCCAGCCGAAGGCCATGCGCACCCGGCCGCGGAAGTGCCGGTAGGTCTGCTCGATGGTGTCGACATCCAGCGCATCGGAAAAGATCAGCAGCTTGTCGCGCGGATCGCGGCCCTTCAGCATCCACCAGTCGATGATCTTC
>JAATGD010000312.1 GCA_015654965.1 Hyphomicrobiales bacterium | reverse complement strand
GTCGCGTTTTTTTATCCAAAGTCTGAGAGATTGTTCGCCAACATTATATTTTTCTGCAACCTGGCGAAAGATTGTTCGGTCGCGAGGATTGCTCAACCGCCTGTTCTCGACCTCGGAAACTGCTTCTTGACGGAGGTCTTCAGGATATCTTTTCGTTGAGATCACCTTAGGCTTCCCTTCGCTACGCAAGTGTAAAATAGCGGTATTTTTTGCGTAATAGCATCAATCATGAGCAAAGGATGCCAAATCACAGCCAAATTGGGCATTCGTTGACTCGCAACATTTATAGATTCTAATTATAATTTTAGACAAAATATCATATGAAGGTCAAGATGAAGGTAGGTTGAAAGTGGCAGGCTCGCTGTTGGATGTTAAGGAAAATAACGATCCTGATTTTGCTGCGGATCAGCCCGTTGTGTCCACACAATGGTTGGAAGATCATCTTGGAGATCGTGGAATTGTCGTACTTGATGCGAGTGTCTTTCTCGATCCGCCAGTTGCGCCTCTCCGTGTGGGGGAATTCAGGAGCGGTTTGGACCAGTTCGAGAATGATGGACACATATTGACGGCGCGCTTTGCTGATCTTTTTGCAGAGTTTTCGGACCCTGATGCTTCGTTTCCATTCATTCGTCCAACCTATGCACAATTTGAAAGAGCAGCCGGACGTCTCGGTATCACGGCGGATACTCATGTTATTATTTATGACAAACTTGTTGGTCAGTGGGCATCAAGGCTTTGGTGGGTGTTCCGTAATGCAGGGCATCAATATGTCAGCATACTGGACGGCGGCTATCGCAAATATGTTAAAGAAGGGCGCGCCACTCGGAAAGGTCCGCCTGCGCCCTATATACAAACCAAATACATAGGCGCCGGTGAGCGTGTGATCGTTGCCACGGAAAAAGATGTTCTCGACGTTGTCGAGCGCAGGCGTAGGGGGCGGCTCGTATGCTTTTTGCAGCCTGAAGATTTTGCCGGAATTCGAGCCGTTGGGCGCCGTCCCGGTCACATTCCCGGCAGCATCAATCTTCCTTTCACAAAGCTGCTTAACGAGTCCGATAATACGTTTAAATCGCAGGATGAACTGAAAGAACTCTTTGCCTCTATTGTCCCTTTGAATGGCGATTTAATCATTACCTATTGCGGCGGTGGCGTTGCTTCAACGCTTGGTGCTTTAGCGCTTGCCATTATCGGTTATGAGAATACGCTGGAATATGATGGGGCTCTTGTGGAATGGGCAAGCAATCCTATACGGCCTTTGGCGCTTCTGTCATAAAATAATAATTACTATTTATAATAACTCTAATCCGCTGTTTCGATGCGGCAACGGGATATCTTATGCGCGAGATGCGAGGATTGTTTTTATATATCTGATTAAGTTATATTTTATCTTTGATCTGCATTTCAGTTTATGAGTTATTTTTCTCCGTTTTTCTTAGAATTTAAATTATAATTTCAGATTATCTATTTACAATTATAATTATAATTTATAAGATTTCCCCATCTTTCAAGGCGATCTGCCTGGTTCAATATGGATGCCATCGTCTGGTTCAAATGATTGTAGCTTGCCGGCAATCTGCGGCGAGAAGGGTATTTGTTTGGCTGTCGTATGCGCTGTCCTGGAGAGACTGAAATGTTTACCAGAATGCAATTCATTAACCTGCTCTTTGTTTCGGCAATTGCTTATACATTCTCACTTCCTCACAGTTTGGCGGCGCAGGGGGCTGAATTGCACCGCATCAGGGCTGCTCCTTACGACAGGAATGGCGATCTTGGTTATTGGGGCGCTGTAGATCAGGGCTTTTTTAAGAATGAAGGCATTGATGTGGTGTCAGAAGCGCTTGAATCACGGGTTCTGGCGCGGGATGCTGTGACATCGGGTAGTGTTGAGCTTTCGCATGTTTCCATCAATACATCGTTGCCGGCATTCGAGGCGGGGGAGCCGATTAAGGTCGTGGCATCGATTTTTCCACGCTGGCCAATTGTTACCATTCTGCGGCCGGAGGTTCTCGAGCGGAATCAACTGACGCTTGAGCAATTTCACAAACTTGGCGCTAAAGACAGAATTGCGCTGCTAAAGGATGGACGTATCGCCATTGGAGCAGCTGGTTCATTGTCCGACCAGACCATACGTGCCCAGATTCGCGCCGCAGGTATTGCCGATCCAGATGCTTTTGCAAGTATTCAATATGTCCAGTCGGTTGCGGCACTGGAAGCAAATTTTCTGCAAGGCCGACTCGATGCCATCGTCAGTGATGCTGCCGGAGGTATCTGGTTTGAGCGTCAGGGCGAGGGAGTACAATTGCTCAATGGCGATGAGCAGGACCGCTATTTGCCTGAAACGGTTATCCCTGCCGGTGCATGGGTCGTGAATACCGACTGGCTGGCAAAGGACGATAATCACAATGTGCTGAGGGCCTTTTTCACCGCGTGGGTTAAGGGCAACCAGTGGGTGGCGAGCCTCCCGGATGAAGAGTTCCGTGAATGGTTGCTTGCGGGTTATCCCGAGGTGAAGGACACTGTTGCGCAGGAAAAGCTGGTTTTGATCGCCAAAACCAATCTGGCTGAAACATCGATTGATGGTCGCCTTAAGCCTGAATTGCTGCAAAGAGTGGTCGATTTTGCGCTCCAGCAGAAGACTATCAAAAATCCGATAGCTGTCGGTGATCTCTATTCATGGGAATACCTGCCTTAGGCCGTATTCGCGCATGCATGAATTCTTCATGCACGAAATTAACCTCATCTGTATCGGTTGATCCGTTCTTTTCCGAAATAATCAAGGACAATAAAATGCTCGGTAGTCGATTTACGTCATTGGTTCGGCTTGGTGTTTCGCTGATTGTTGCCTTTTATGCACTGGCGCCAGCTTATGCTGCCGACGAACTCAAATACAAAATAAAGGCGGCACCGTTTAACAGAAGTGGCGATCTTGGTTATTGGGCGGCTATAGATCAGGGATACTTCAGGCAAGGTGGTGTCGATGTCGAATCCGAGACGCTGGAGACCAGAGTACTGGCGCGCGACGCCGTCACATCGGGCAGTGTCGATGTTTCGCATGTTTCCATCAATACATCGCTACCGGCATTCGAGGCTGGAGAGCCTATCAAGGTGGCAGCCATTATTTTCCCGCGCTATCCTATCGTCGCCATCCTTAACCAGCATGTTCTGACGGATAATAATCTGACCGAAGAGGCATTCAGAAAGCTGGACGCCAAGCAGCGGTTTTCTCTACTGAAGGGCAAGAATATAGCCTTTACAGCCGCCGGAGGACTGGAAGACCAGACATTTCGTGCGCAGGTGAAATCGCTTGGATTTGGCGATGCTGATGAGTTTGCCAACATCCAGTATGTCCAGTCCTACGCAGCGCTGGAGGCAAATTTTCTGCAAGGCCGGCTCGACGCCATTGTCAGCGACGCAGCGAATGGCAAATGGTACTCCCAGCGCGGACAGGGCATCCAGCTTTTGACCGGGGATGAGCAGGATCGTTATGTCCCTGAAACTGTGATTCCTGCCGGCGCCTGGATCGTGAACACCGATTGGCTGGCGAAAAATGGTAATGCGGATGCGCTCAGAGCCTACCTCGCGGCCTGGGTGAAGGGCAATCAATGGGTTGCAAACCTGCCCGAGGATAAGTTTCGCGAATGGGTGCTCACGGGGTTTCCTGAAGTGAAGGAACCGGCAGCGCAGGAAAAACTGCTTTTGACCGCAGCAACCAACCGGGAGCAAAGCTCTATAGACGGGAAAATTGATCCAAAATTGTTAAAGCGTGTCGTTGATTTCGCACTGGCACAAAAGACGATCAAGAATGATGTGCCTGTCGATACTATTTACACGGGAGAATATCTGCCGTGAGTGGTTTAAAAGAAACATCAAGGCAGGCTGCATCTACGATTTGGCCACATATAATCTTCGTCGTTGTTGTGGCAGCCATTGCCGAGATCATATCAGGTCGTTTTGTCAGCAAGCTGATCGTGCCGAAGCCCAGCGAAGTGCTTGTCGCGGCTGAGGGTTGGATTACGACGGGCTATCTTCTTCGACATCTACTCGCAACATTGCATGCCCTGAGCATTGGCTTTGTGATTGGCGCGCTGGTGGCACTCGTCCTGGCGATCATATTAACAGAACTTCCGCGTCTGGGCAGGTTTGCGGAGCCCTATATTATCGCGTTGAGCGTCATACCCGCCATAGCGCTTGTGCCACTCTTCGTGGTCTGGCTCGGTCTGGGCATAGAAACAAAGATCGTCATGGGAGCGTTCGGAACATTCTTCACTGTGTTCATCACTGCCTATGACGGTTTTAAAAATGCCGATGCCAAATTGCTGGAGCTGGCACAGCTTCTCAAGGCAAGCCATTGGCAGCGGCTGGTGAAGTTCCGGCTCTGGCTGGCAGCCCCGTTCTTTTTCTCAGGCGCAAAACTTGCTTTGCCCAAGGCTGCACTTGCCATCGTCGCTACGGAATATCTCGCAGGCAATCGTGGTCTTGGCTACGCCATTCTGAAAGCTGGCAATGTGCTCGATATCGGCGGGCTTTTCGTCGGCGTCATCGCGCTCACGCTCCTCATCCTTGTGCTTTCGTGGCTGTTGCTCGCCCTCGAACGGGTGACCCTGTCGTGGGTGCCGAAGGAACGCAAGGCATCGTGACGTTCTGGCAATAAAACATGATATTTGAAAGGTATGAAAATGAGCTACGGTGAGAACAGACAAGTCAAGATCGGGTTTTCGATCTGGCCGAACGGGCGTCATTCAAGCTCGTGGCGCCTGCCGGAAGCAAATCCGGGGCGGGAATTTGATCCGCAGACCTATATCGATACTCTCAAGCTCGCTGAAAAAGGCACGTTCGACTATTATTTCGTCGGCAATGGCCTTTCCAGCCAAATCGATAATCCGCATGCTGTCAGCGGTTATCACAAGCCCGATACTTTTGGGATTACGAGCTATCTTGCTGCGATCAGCACGCATATCGGTCTCGTTGCCACGCTCAATACGAGCTATCAGGATCCCTACAATACGGCGCGACAGGCAGCCACGCTCGATCATCTGAGCAAGGGAAGGGCCGCGCTCAACATCGTGCTTGGCCGTGATGATGAAGCGGCGAAGAATTTCGGTCTGCAAGCACATCCCGACAATACCGAGCGCTATGAAAGAGGCGAAGAGTTCATGGACGTGCTCAACGCCTTGCAGGATAGCTGGGAAGATGACTGGTTTGTTGGCGACAAGCAAAAAGGTGTGTTCGCAGACCTTTCCAAAGCACATCGGCTCAATCATAGCGGCAAGCATTTTGGCGTTCAGGGACCGTTGAACGTCCCGCGACCTTTACAGGGGCGGGTGCCGATCGTTCATGCCGGGCAGTCGGAACGCTCTTATGAGTTCGGCGCGAAATATGCCGATATCCGCTTCATTCCTTTCGAGAGCAATCAGGGGGAATATTATCGTCAGAACAAGGCGCGACTGGCAAAATACGGACGGCGCGAGGAAGACTACTATTTGCTGCCGGGCATCACCTTCTATGCTTTCGAGAGTTCGCGCGAGGCGCATGCGAAATTTCGCGAGGTGCAGAATCTCAGCCTTGTGGAATGGGCGCCGCAGCGGCTTTCACGTGGCCTTGGCGTCGATCTGAGCCGGGTCAATCCAAAGGAGAAGGTGGTTGATGTCCTCGACCTTTCCAAACTGCCCGATCCTGCTTTTTTTAATGCCCATGTGTCTTCCCCGGAGTGGCAGGCGTTCAAACATTCCGAAGAAACCGCATGGATCGTCCACAAGGCGATCGAAGCTTTTGGCGACGAGAACATCAGCTTCGAGGAATTGTTCCATTTCTTCGTCAATGGTCCCTACCATCAGGTGCCGGTCGTGGGTTCGGGTGTCGAGGTCGCGGACTGGATCGAGGAGCAGTGGCGCGAGCATCGGCTGGACGGTGTCGTCGTATTCCCACCCTATCTGCATGACCCGCTGAAGAATTTTGTGGAACTGGTGGTCCCGGAACTGCGCCGTCGCGGCATTTTTCGCACCGAATACAAGACGTCCACTTTCAGGGGGCATTTTAATCTGCCCAAGGCCGAAAACCGGTTTCTGGATAAAGCTCCTGATGCATTGGCCGCTTCATGATGTGAACCAAACGGCGAGCGCGAAGTGGTCGTCGATGAAGCACCGCGATGGCCGAAGGTTTCATCTGAAAATGAGCTGTTTTCTGCTGATTAAGCGGATCTCTGAATGTGCAGTCAATCGTAGCGAGAGGGTCATCCAATGAAACGCAGGCATTTGGTTCTAACACTTCTGATAACCGCTCTTGGATTGCCATTATATATGCCTTTGTCGGCGCATTCCGCTGAAGAAGCCAAATATCGTGTGATAGCGGCTCCCTCGCGCAAAAATTCCGATCTCGGCTATTGGGCGGCGGTATCGCAGGGCTATTTCAAGGAAGCAGGCGTAGATGTGGTTTCGGAAGATCTGGAAACCCGTGTGCTGGCTCGCGACGCGGTCAGTTCGGGAAGTGTCAATCTTTCGCATGTTTCGATCAACACGGCGCTTCCATCCTTCGAGTTAGGGGAACCCATCAAAGTTGTCGGCTCGGTATTTCCCAGATATCCCATCGTCGCCATTCTTAATCAGCATATTCTCAAGGATAACGGTCTGACAGAGGACGCGTTTCACAAGCTCGACGCCAAGGATCT
>JAATGD010000288.1 GCA_015654965.1 Hyphomicrobiales bacterium | reverse complement strand
CGATAGAGGATTTCCTGCTCGATCAGCGGAGCCATGACCGCTATGTCGTCGGGCTTGTCCAGAAGACGCAGCAGCCTGACCATCGCGTCGATCAATCCGTCCGGCGCTCTGTTGACGGTCATTCCCCGTTGGTTATCCGCAGCCGTCTGCAATCTGTTCATACCCATCTGCCCGACCAGTTCGGCGAGCTTGTTGGTATCGAGGGCGAGCGTGACGCAAAGATGCGGCGCTTGCGGGCTTGCCTCGATGATGCGCCACATGACCGGCAGATCGAGGGCTGTGACCAGATATTGGCCGGTTGTGTAACTGAGCGTGGCAGACCCGAAGCGTACCGATTTGGCACCCTGGACAACCATGCCGAGGCAGGGCATGTAGCTGCCGTGATTGGGGCTTGTCGGTGTTGAACACCGGCTGAGCGAGAGATGGTCGATAGCCGTTTGACGCTGACCATCATTTGCGATGAAACGCGCGGCAAGCACCGCCATTTCCGTGTAAGACGCATCGATTGATGAATTCATATAAGGCTCACGCATTTCTGGAGGAATGATCTGCATCGGCAGCGCAGTCATCAACGAATATCTGTGCATGCAGCTTGCATGGACAAAGGGCGCAAGGTCAAGTTTTGCAGGATTGTGCAAAAAGCTTGCAGGATCATTCTACCGCATTTGCATGGCGCAAGGCATATTGAGCGCTCTCTTTCACTCTCATTTTTTGTTGATTGGAGTTTCTCATGGCCATTGCAAGAGGTTATGCCGCAACTGATGCAACCGAACCCCTCGTTCCTTTTACCTTCGAGCGGCGTGAACCCAATGCCGACGATGTCGTTATTTCGATTGCCTATTGCGGTGTCTGCCATTCCGACATCCACACCGTGCGCAATGAATGGAAAAACGCGGTTTACCCGATCGTTCCCGGCCATGAAATCGTCGGTCATGTCACCGCTGTCGGCGACAAGGTGACAAAATTTAAAGTGGGCGACAAGGTTGGGGTAGGCTGTTTTGTCGATTCCTGTGTCGGCTGCGCGAGCCGCGATCTCGACAATGAACAATATATGCCTGGATTGGTCCAGACCTATAACAGCGCTGAGGCGGACGGCAAAACCCGCACGCAGGGTGGCTATTCCGACCAGATCGTCGTCAAGGAAGGCTATGTCCTCTCGGTGCCGGACAATCTGCCGCTCGATGCAGCCGCCCCGTTGCTTTGTGCCGGTATCACGCTTTATTCGCCGCTTCGCCACTGGAAGGCCGGTCCCGGCAAGAAGGTTGCAATTGTCGGTATGGGCGGGCTTGGGCATATGGGCGTGAAACTCGCCAATGCCATGGGCGCCGATGTCACGGTGTTGAGCCAGTCATTGTCGAAAAAGGAGGATGGTCTAAAGCTTGGCGCGAAGGAATATTACGCCACAAGCGATGCCTCGACCTTTGAAAAGCTGGCGGGCAGTTTTGATCTGATCATCTGCACGGTCGGGGTCGCCATCGACTGGAATGCCTATCTCGGCCTGCTCAAGGTCAATGGAACCATGGTCGTTGTCGGTGTGCCGGAAGATATGGTGCCGCTTCATGCCTTCTCGCTCATTCCCGGCCGCAAAAGCCTGTCGGGTTCGATGATCGGCTCGATCAAGGAAACGCAGGAAATGCTCGATTTCTGCGGAAAGCACGGCATTGCCTCGGAAATCGAACTGATCAATATTCAGGACATCAACGAGGCCTATGAACGGGTTCTCAAAAGCGATGTGCGCTACCGTTTCGTCATCGATATCGCGTCGTTGGCGGCCTGATAGAGCATTTCCGCCAAAAGTGCGAAGCGGTTTTGGCAAAGGATAATGCGTAAAAACAAAGAATGAGAGCGGTTCAATCGATTCCATTAAAACCTGAACCGCTCGGGGGTCTGCTTGAGGCATATTCACGGGGTTATCCCGTGAATATGCCGGTATGTTTATTCGTAGCGGATGGATTCCTGCGTATCGTTACGCATGGTCACGAAATACCGAAGCCCTGCATCAAAAGCTTGGGAAGATGCCATCTGGACATGGGCGGTCTGTGCACTCTCATTCTGTGCCACCTGCGTGGAAATGCCCGGCATGACGAATGTTGCTGCGGTCAAAGCGAGGGCGGCGGCAATGCCAAGCTGTCTTTCAGTTCTGGCCTGCATTTTTATCTCCTTGCGCATTTTCAGGCGACTTGTAATTCATAATCGTCTTTGATCTCAAAGACTTGGGTTCTAATTTGTGCCCTGATTTAATGCATTGTCGCGTGCCGCGTCCTGTTGAGCGCAGCGTCGATGGCATTGATAGGGATTGGCAGCAAAGTCTGGCCGAAATCCGCCAGCGCATCGGCGAAATTGCGTGCGGCTGCCGCCACATCGTCGCAGTGCCGCTGGCAGGAAATCGCCTCAAGGCAGGTGTCGAGCAACAGCGCGTCGTGATTGTGCAGCCCGGAAATCAATCCCAGCGTCAGGCATTCCTCACGGCAGACATGGTGCGAATCGAACGGGAATGCGCGCAATTGGCAATTGGCGCAAAGGCGCAGAACGCGGATGAAATGCGAAAGCTCGCCGACCGCGCGCTTGGCTTCTGTGTACCCAAGAATTTCCGAATAGAGGCCCCAGGTCATTTCCCACGGGATGATCGAGCCGGTCTCGAAACCCGCGGTCCAGCGACGATAGCCTTCCAGCACCAGCTTTTCGGGCAGTCGTTCATAATAGCCGACGCTGTTGACGCCGTTTAATTGCGAGATGCGCATATTCATGTCCGCCTCCATGAGAGAACATGAAGAAAGCTGCGGCTCTGGCCGCGCTTGCGCACAAAGGAACGTTCCGTTTCCTCGCGTATACTACAATATCCGGTCGGCAAGAGAGAGAGCTGCCATGGCAAGCCGTCTATATTTGCGGACCGGCATTCGCCGAGACCCATCATGAGGTCCTCCAATCGAAAGGGTTAAAGGCCCAGACATCAAAGGTGCGCTGAAATGCAAATGCTCCAATCGGACCATTGGCATGCGCGAAGCCATAAAAGCTGCAAATTGATCTGGAGTCAATTGATCAACTTTAAAAAGGCAATATATTTCAATAGAATAGAATTATTCTAGACTGTTATTCTCATATTTAACCCATTGAAAAAAGAACGCAACCGCCATTGGCAAATGGCGGTTGCGGCAAACGGGCGCATAGGTGACGCAAGGAGAGAGAACGCGGCTTATACGCCACATGCTCCTGTATGAGAGCGGAATCGGCGATCAGTGACCGGAATGCTCTCCGGCTTTGCCGCTCTGTGGGGTCACGGGGAAATTGACATCGACCTTGCCGGCCTTTTCAAATTCGAGCGTGACGGGCACGGTTTCGCCTTCCTTGTAGGGCTTTTCGGGTTGAATGAACATGAGGTGATAACCGCCGGATTTAAGCGTCACCGTTTCGCCCGCAGGCAGGGCAAGGCCGCCATCGAGCTTGCGCATCTTCATCACATTGTCCTGCATGCTCATTTCATGGATTTCGACCCGCTTGACGCCCGCGGTGCTGACTGCGACGAGCTTGTCGGCTTCCTTGCCGCCATTGGCGATGGTGAGGAAGCCGCCCGCGACCTTTGCACCGGGAACCATGGCGCGCACCGATGGCGCCGTGATCGTCAGATCGCCAGGCTTGATCGGCTGTACGGCATGCTCTGCCATGTGGCCATGCTGGCTTTCACCGGATGCGGCCACGACATGAAGCTGCGGGGCGGGATGGGCGAGATCATGCGGATTTTGCCCGTCTTTTGCGATTTCCGTCCATGCGACCGAGGCATCGCTGCCGCAAACCTGTGTGACGGGGAAGGAAAGCGTGGTGTCATGATCGAATTTGGCCAATTGGCCGACCACGGTGAATTCGTCATAAAAATCGCCCGGAAGGTTGCCGCCGCTAAAGCGCACCTGCCGGACACCGGAGGTCACGTCCTTGCCATGCAGCTTGTAGGGTTGTGCGTAATCACCCTTGACGGTTTCAACGCTCCAGCCCGCCTTGACCTGCGGCTGCGCGCCAATAAACCCTTCCGGCAATTCGATTTTCAATTCGGTCGTGGCCTTGCCGTCGCAGCCATGCGGCACGCGGAAGGTCGCCTTGTAAAAGCTGCCGGCCTTGGCCTCGGTCTGATCGAGCGATGAATGGGCCTGTGCAAGAGTGGTTGCGAGGCAAAGGGGCAAAAGTGAAATGGCGCAAGCCAGAAGATGCGTGTTTTTCATTGTGATAAACCTGAATAATTTTGCGCAAGACGCGACTTTTCACGCCGCATCCATGGGGACGATTTTTCAGGTCAGCGGTGGTGCTTGCGGGGGTGCTGCGGGCGGATAGATATTGCGCCGTAATATGGGCTGTGACGGGGTGATCGTGTCGGCATTGGCCAGTTGCGCAACGGCTCCGCTGGAGCTTGTCGGTGCGGGGCACAGGAAAGCGGAGGATATGCGGCAGGCTTCGCAGGCATTTTTGTCCGCATGCCTGTCATGTCCCTGATGATCACCGGCTGAAGCGTGATCATCGATACAAAGAACAGGGTAGGAGCCATCGGGAAGCCGGAGTTGCGCAAGCTGGTAAGGATTTGGCGCGTTGAGATCGATGCTCTTGTGCGCGAAACCGACAAGCATCAGCGCCAATACGCTCATCAGGCGTATTGCCAAACCAATCCAGAACTGGCGCGCTCTTGTTCTCAACCGGCTGCGTCTCCTTTGCAGGCCACTCTATCTAGTCTGAAGTGGTTGTCTTTGCCAAGCATCAAACAAGACCGGGGAGAAAGAACCGCGCCGGTCTGCTTTTCGTGCCTTACCGGTAATGACCGCCGCGTTGCAGGACTTCGATCTTGTAACCATCCGGGTCTTCGACAAAGAAGAAGCGGGCAAGCTGCACGCCATCATTCTTGAAATCGACGAGCTTGCCGATCTTTAGCCCAAGTTGCGCGAAACGCGCGTGTTCGGCATCCACATTATCGACCACAACCGCCAGATGGCCATAGCCATCACCGAGATTATAAGGTTCGGTGCGGCCCTTGTTGATGGTGAGCTCCACCTCGAAATCGGCTTCATCATTGCGCAGGTAAACGAGCGTAAAAGTCTCGAAATCGATGCGCTCGGAAATTTCGAGGCCGAATGCCTGCCTGTAAAAATCAACAGATTGCGCCTCGTCAAGGACGCGGATCATGGAATGAATAGCTTTGGCCATTATATTCTCCGGCAGAGTGTATGTGGCTTGATTTATTGGGCCAGATCACTTGGCCTTTTGATGGAAAGCTGATTATGTCAGCGCAAGCAATGATGCAACAATTGAAAGGAGTGGGGTGGCGAAACAGATCAGCGCCAGCCCGATCAAGTGAAATGACAAGTGTGACACGCGAGCAGGTTCAGGAACGGCTGAAGGCCGTGACGGGTCCCGATTTTGAAAGCGATATCGTATCGCTGGGCCTGCTGTCTGATATTTTTATTGCCGATGGCAAGGTCTTTTTCTCCATCACGGTGCCAGCGGAGCGCGCGGATGCGCTGGAGCCGATGCGGCTTGCAGCCGAAAAGGCCGTGAAGGAAATTCCCGGCGTCACCGGCGCGCTGGTGACGCTGACTGCGGAAAAGAAAGGCGGGCGTACCAGCGATGATGCGCCCCCGCCACCGCGCCGCGTTTCCGGCCATGCCACCCCACCCGCCCAGCCCTCCGCAGCACCGCGACCGGCACCACAGCGTGCAGCCGCAAAGCCGGGGATTCCCGGTGTGGGCGCGATTATTGCGGTGGCGTCCGGCAAGGGTGGCGTGGGTAAATCCACGACGGCCGTCAATATAGCGCTCGGGCTTTCCGCCATTGGCCTCAAGGTCGGCATTCTGGACGCGGATATTTACGGGCCTTCCATGCCGCGTCTTCTGGGGCTTTCGGGCCGTCCCGAAACGGTTGAGGGCCGGATTCTGAAGCCGATGGAAAATTATGGCATCAAGGTCATGTCCATGGGTTTTATGGTGGACGAGGAAACGCCGATGATCTGGCGCGGGCCGATGGTCATTTCGGCGATCACGCAGATGCTGCGCGAGGTGGCATGGGGCGAACTCGATGTACTGGTCGTCGATATGCCGCCCGGCACGGGCGACGCGCAATTGACCATGGCGCAGCAGGTGCCGCTGGCGGGGGCGGTTGTCGTCTCCACGCCGCAGGATCTGGCGCTGATCGATGCGCGCAAGGGTTTGTCGATGTTCCGCAAGGTCGATGTGCCGGTTCTGGGTATTGTCGAGAATATGAGCTATTTCGTCGCGCCAGACACCGGCACGCGCTACGATATTTTCGGTCATGGCGGTGCCCGCAGGGAAGCCGAACGGCTCAAGGTGCCATTCCTGGGCGAAGTGCCGTTGCACATGGATATCCGGTCCCATTCCGATGAGGGAACGCCTGTGACCGTGGTCGAACCCAACAGCATTCACGCGCAAATCTATCGCGATATCGCGCGCAAGGTCTGGGAAAACATGAAGTCAGGAGCAGGGGCGGGCAGGCCCGCACCGGCGATTGTTTTTGAATGAAAGGAAAAGGGCCGCAGAAGCGGCCCTTTTTAATCATGTAATAACGCTTGGCGCATCGCGCCCGCTGCGCTTTTTGACTTCCGAGATCTGCTCTGCCGCGTCGATCAGGACACCAAGCGTTTCCTGCGTGTCGAGATCGAGTTTTGTCGTGTCGTCCTCATAGCGTTCGATATAGATGCGGATAGTGGCGCCCGACGTGCCGGTGCCCGACAGGCGCAGGACAATGCGCGCGCCACCTTCAAAATAGATGCGGATGCCCTGATGTTCACTGACCGAATGATCGATCGGATCATGATAGGCGAAATCATCGGTTTTTTCGATTTTAAGACCATTGACCGACGTGCCGGGCAGGCTTGAAAGCTTACCGCGTAAATCAGCAACCAGTTGTTTGGCGATATCCGCATCCACCGTTTCATAATCGTGGCGGGTGTAATAATTGCGCCCGAAACGCGCCCAGTGCTCCTCGACGATTGCCTTAACACTTTGCTTGCGCACGGCCAGAATATTGAGCCACAGGAGAACCGCCCATAGACCGTCCTTCTCGCGCACATGGTCGGAACTGGTGCCGGAGCTTTCCTCGCCGCAGATCGTCACCTTGCCATGGTCGAGCAGATTGCCGAAGAATTTCCAGCCGGTCGGGGTTTCATAGCTGCCGATGCCGAGCTTTTCCGCCACACGGTCGGCGGCAGCGCTCGTCGGCATGGAACGGGCAATGCCCTTGATGCCGTCCTTATAGGCGGGGGCGAGATGCGCATTGGCGGCAAGCAGCGCCAGCGAATCGGACGGGGTGACGAAAATGCCGCGCCCGATGATCATATTGCGGTCGCCATCGCCGTCCGACGCCGCGCCGAAATCAGGCGCATGATCTGACATGAGAAGATCGTAAAGATTTTTGGCATAGACGAGGTTGGGGTCGGGATGATGACCGCCGAAATCCGTCAGCGGAACGCCATTGACGACGCTGCCTTCCGCAGCCCCCAGACGGCGCTCGAAAATTTCCTTGGCATAGGGACCAGTCACGGCATGCATGGCGTCGAATTGAAGGGTAAAGCCGCCCTTGATCATGGCGCGGATGGCGTCGAAATCGAACAGGCTTTCCATCAGTTCGGCAAAATCACTGACGGGGTCGAAAATGACCACTTCCGTATCGCCGATTTTTGTAGTTCCGAGTGTGTCGATATCGATGTCAGCGGTGTCCGTGATCTTGTATTGGTCGATGACTTTCGAGCGCGCAAAAATCGCCTCGGTGATTTTTTCAGGCGCCGGACCGCCATTGCCGATATTATACTTGATGCCGAAATCCTGTTTCGGTCCGCCTGGATTGTGGCTTGCGGACAGGATCATGCCGCCAAAGGCTCTGTATTTGCGGATCATGTTTGAGGCGGCGGGCGTCGACAAAATACCGCACTGACCGACCATGATGCGCCCGAACCCGTTGGCGGCGGCGATCCTGATCAGTTTCTGGATGACCTCGCGATTATAGAAACGGCCGTCACCGCCCACCACGAGTGTTTTGCCGGCAAAACCTTCCAGAACGTCTAACACAGACTGGATGAAATTTTCCGCATAATTGGGCTGCTGGAAAACCGGAACTTTTTTGCGCAGGCCCGATGTGCCCGGCTGCTGGTCTGAATATGGCGTAGTGGCAATTGTCTTGACGGTCATGTTTTTCCCGTTCGTATCAATCCGTTAATTATCAGAGCCTTGCAGCTTTTACGACTGTTGCAAGACAGGACAAATGAGCGGGTAAAAGCGCAAAGCACTTTTGCCCGCTCCCTTGGTAGAGCAAAGAGATAAAGCCAATTTGTAACGGCTCTACATCAAACTTGTCATGTGTGAATAATAAACTGTGTTTTTATCGACCATGCAATGCTGAAAACGGGCTGAAAGCGGTTTGAGGATTTGCGCCAATTCGGGTCATCTATGGTCAAAACATTCATGGACATGCTGCATGACTTCTATCGAGCGCGAAGCGCTGCCTGAAAAAATTCTCAAAACTCTTGCGCAAACGCATAGTCGTCTGATCGTCGCCATTGCGGGACCGCCGGGGGCTGGAAAATCGACCCTCTCCGCCTCTCTTAAAGAGGCGATCAACGGGACCGGGGCAGGACCGGCCATCGTGGTACCGATGGATGGGTTTCACCTCGATGACGCCATTCTCGATGCGCGCGGGTTGAAAAGCCGCAAAGGCTCGCCGCCGACTTTCGATTGCGCTGGTTTTAGCGCGCTCCTGCAACGGCTCAAGAGTGATGAGGCGGAGATTTTCATCCCGCTCTTTGATCGTTCTCTGGAACTGTCGCGCGCCGCCGCCTCCGTCGTTTTGCCAGAACACCGTATTCTCTTGGTCGAGGGCAATTATCTGCTGCTCGATGATGCGCCATGGTCGTCGCTCATGCATTTTTTCGATTTGAGCATTTTTCTCGATGTGCCGTTCGAGATACTTGAACAGCGCCTGATAGATCGCTGGCTCAGTCATGGTTTCGACAGGCAGACAGCGCTTTCCCGTGCGCTTTCCAACGATATTCCCAATGCGAAAACCGTTGTATCGCGTTCGCGACAGGCGGATTTTGTTGTTTCCTATGATGCCTGATAAAGAAAAATTGCACAGGTAAGATGATTTTCAAGCCTTGCGGGGATGGCTCTGGCTCTGCATGATGGGCATGCGTTTTTTGTAATATCCGCTCATTGATCTGGAATGCTTCATGACCGATTACGTCTTCTCGCCGCTCCCTCAGCCTTTCCTACCCGTGAAGGGAACGCAATCGCGCTTTCCTGTCCACCGTATTTATTGCGTCGGGCAGAACTATGCCGATCACGCCATTGAAATGGGTGGCGACCCAAGCCGCAATCCGCCGTTCTTCTTCCAGAAAAACCCGGATTGTCTGGTTTTTGACGGCGGTGATTTTCCCTATCCAAGCCGGACCGAAGACGTGCATCACGAGATCGAACTGGTGGTGGCGCTGAAATCGGGCGGCAGCGATATTGCGGTCGAACAGGCGCTCGATCATGTCTATGGCTATGCGGTCGGCATCGACATGACGCGGCGCGATTTGCAGGCCGTCGCCAAGAAGGCAGGCCGTCCATGGGAAGTGGCCAAGGCGTTCGATCATTCCGCCCCTTGCTCGGAAATTGTTCCAGCGTCGGAAATCGGCCATCCGCAAAGGGCGGCGATCAGCCTTTCGATTAATGGCGAGACGCGCCAGTCGGGCAATCTCGACCAGATGATCTGGAAGGTTGCGGAAACCATCGCCTATCTGTCGTCGCTGTTTGAACTCAAGCCCGGCGACCTGATCTTTACCGGCACGCCTGCTGGTGTGGGCGCGGTTGAGCGCGGCGACCGGCTGGAAGGCACGGTCGAGGGCGTGGGAACAGTTGTCACAACCGTCAGATAATGATCGGAGGCGAGTATGAGCACCTATCTGCCCAGCGACGTGCATGACGCGCTCGAACGCTTCATTGCGCAAAAACATCCCGGACGTAACCAGACCGAAGCCATCACGCTGATCTTGCGCGCATGGCTTGAAAATGAAGGCTATCTGGCGGTGGCTTCCGAAAAAGGCACGCCGCCCGAGGATTTGAACGCCGCCAATGACGGCTGATTGTTCAAAAAACAGTTCCGCTTTGGCGCATGATATTGTAGGAATGGCTCTTCATGCGCGGTACGGCTGAGGAGTCGTTTCGCGCACAATTGACAGTAGAATTTAAGGCGACGGCAAAGCATGGCGAAACGCCAAGAAGACGATACGGACCGCGCAACGGCGCTGGGAAAACGTCTTTTGATCCTGACGATTTTGACTATTCTGCTCATCATTGCGGCGGTCTGGATGAGCATTTACCTGTTCGATTCTTCTGCCGGGCTGGATTTTGACGATCTTGGCATTTTTGCCAGGGAATTCAACATGGTCGATACGCTGCTGCCGCGGATTTTATAGGCTGAAAACCTTGCAAAACCGGCCTTTTGTTACAGGCTGAAAAATTCATTTTGCCATCTCTGCCATCTTTAGCGCTTCCGTTTGCGCCCCTTTGCGTGATACATCTGTTGCGTTAGCGATGTGAGGATGGGTCAATTTGCTGCGCATGAACGCGAACAAGGCATCAAGAGGACGTAATGGCATTCGAGGATATTAAGGCGGAAATCGCGCTGTTGTTTGAAGAAATGGTGAACCAGCCGCAGGACGCCCATGAAATCCGCGAGACGGTT
>JAATGD010000361.1 GCA_015654965.1 Hyphomicrobiales bacterium | reverse complement strand
TAGATCAGCAGGGCAACGCTTATGGCTGAAAACGAGGCGGAAACCCGCGCTTCGCGATGCGAACGCGAATCCCCCGCGAAAGCCAAGGCAATCAGCGCGAAGACCACAGGATAAAGCCATTCTGTCAATCGCTTGTGCAGTTCTGCCTTATAGTTCAACGGACGCGTTTGCAAAATCGGATCATTGGGGTCGGGGTTCATGAGATAGGAAAGCGGGCGGTCTTTTGCGTAAATGACGAAATCTTCGCCTGCCGAAGTGAACTGGCTCAGGTCAAAGGCGTAGGAGTCGAACTTGATGATGGAAACCGTGCCATCCGAGACATCGCGGCGCTGCACTTCGCCATTTTGCATGAGAAGCATGTCGCCCGAAGGTGTGGAGGCAATAGCGCCATCAGCAGCATAATAGATGAGATCGAGGGACGGGTCGCGCGAATCGGCAATGAACAAGCCACCAATGGTGCCGTCGGAGCGGCGTTCTGCGACCTGGATATAGAGATTATCGGCGAGCTTGCGAAAACTGCCTTCCTGAATGATGACATTCATCAGATCGGCACTGGCGCTGGCGATCATGGCGCGCATGTTCATACGCGCATAGGGGTCGACATAATTGGCGACCACGAAGGAAAAGATCGAAGCTACGGCCGCAACGATGAGAATCGGCCGTATCACCGTGGCGCGCGGCGCGCCCGATGCGTTGATGACGACAAGCTCGGAATCCTGGTTCATCGTCGAGAGCGTCTGGGTAATCGCAATGATCAGCGCAAAAGGAATGACCAGCGGAATGGTCGAAGGAATGAGCAGTGAGCTGAACTGGATGATGGTCTGGATAGTCTGGCCGCTTGTGGTCAGGAAGTCGACGCGCTGAAGGACCTGCACGGTCCACGTAATGCCGATGGCCGCGCCCATCACAGCGAAGAACATGATCGCCACGCGGCGCAGGATGTATAACTCTATCAATGGCATCAGTGGAGTTTACATCCCAATCCGTTTCAAGGTACCCCTTCATGCGATGAAGCGGTACGACATATATGATTTAATCTAATGCCTTTTGGCTAAGATTGCGCGAACAAATACGGTTAACAGATTACTAAAAACCAGCTTATGATACCAGCTTCGTTTTTAAAGGGATGATGCATCCCGGCGCAACAATTTTTCGCCTCTGGCAGGAAAAGATATTGGCATTGATTTCACCAGCCGTTTGTCCAACTTAACGTAAAATAACCGTGCAAAGGGTTTTGCCTTGCTGCTTTGCCATATTCTTCTCATATCAGGGATGAAAAGTCGCAACACATCTCTGTCATCCATAAATCGTCTCATTGGGAGTTCACATGTCTAAACGTCCTTCGATCTCTTTTGACAAATTTGAAAAACCGCAAAAGGGTGCATCCATCGTGCTGATCGCCAAGGGCGGAGGCTTTGCGGATGAGGCGGCGTTGGCTGTGGGCGGAGCGGACAAGATCACCCGTATTCTCGAAATATCCGGCTTCAAGGGCGCTCTGGGCAAGACGGCGGAAGCCATTGAAACCGTGGCCGGTGGTGTGGACAAGATCGTGCTGGTGGGTGTTGGCGAACCGGGAAAGCTGGGCAATGACGACTGGTTGAAAATCGGCGGCGCGGCCTTCTCACGCATTGGCAAGTCGGAACACGCAACGCTGACGCTGGCGCTGCCTGAAACCACCATTGCGGGTGACGAGGCAGCGGACGCGGCTTTGGGCATGATTCTGCGCGCCTATAAGTTCGACCGCTACAAGACGACCAAAAAAGACGACAATGGTGAACCGAAACATGCGCCCAAGGTCCATATCGGCGTGGCCGATCCAGCTTTGGCAAAAAAGGCATATGAGGTCGCGGAAGCGGTTGCCGATGGTGTTTTGCAGGCGCGCAATCTCGTCAATGAGCCGTCCAATGTGCTCGGGCCCGTGGAATTTGCGCATGAGGCGGAAAAGCTTGAGAAACTTGGCGTAAAGATCGAAATCCTTGGCGAAAAAGAGCTGAAAAAGCTCGGCATGGGCGCGTTGCTCGGTGTGGCGCAAGGCTCGGTGCGTCCGCCGCGTCTGGTCGTCATGGAATGGCAGGGTGCGAAATCCAAGGAACAGCCGGTTGCTTTTGTCGGCAAGGGCGTGGTGTTCGATACGGGCGGCATCTCGATCAAACCGGCCGCTGGCATGGAAGACATGAAGGGCGACATGGGTGGTGCCGCCGCCGTTACCGGCCTCCTGCGCGCACTGGCCGGCCGCAAGGCCAAGGTCAATGTGATCGGCGTCATAGGGCTTGTGGAAAACATGCCGGACGGCAATGCGCAGCGTCCGGGCGATATCGTCACTTCGATGTCGGGCCAGACGATTGAAGTCATCAACACCGATGCCGAAGGCCGTCTGGTGCTGGCGGATGCGCTTCATTACACCAATGACCGTTTCAAGCCGCGCTTCATCATCAATCTCGCGACCCTGACAGGCGCCGTGATGGTGGCGCTTGGGCAATATCATGCCGGACTTTTTTCCAATGATGATGAACTGGCGGACCAGCTTTATGAGGCAGGTCAGTCGAGTGGCGAAAAGCTCTGGCGTCTGCCCTTGGGCGACGAATACGACAAGATGATCGATTCGAAATTTGCCGATATGAAGAACAGCTCCGGTCGCTATGGCGGCTCGATTACGGCTGCGCAATTCCTCAAGCGTTTTGTCGGCGATACACCATGGGCGCATCTTGATGTGGCAGGCACCGCGATGGGGTCGCCTGCGAACGAATATAGCCAGAGCTGGGCTTCCGGTTTTGGCGTGCGTTTGCTCGACCGGCTTGTCCGCGATCATTTCGAGAGCTAAAACTTATCTTTGACAATGGGATAGGGCGGGAAGGTTGCTCACTTTCTCCGCCCTCTCTCACAACGAGTGGAACCGGCATGGCGGAAATCCTTTTCTATCACCTGACGGAATCGACCCTCGACGAAGCCCTGCCGGGACTTGTCGAGCGTTCGCAGGCGCGCGGCTGGCGCGTGGCGGTCCAGACGGTGAGCGAGGAACGCCGCGATGCGCTCGACAGTCTGCTGTGGACCTTTTCCGATACGTCTTTCGTGGCGCATGGCACCGACAAGGAACCGCATCCCGAGCATCAGCCGGTTTTGCTGACCACGAGCGAGGCCAATCCGAACGGCGCGACCGTGCGTTTTCTGGTCGAAGGGGCGGCATTGGAAAGAGCACAGGATTATGAGCGGCTGGTGGTGATGTTCGACGGTCACGATCAGGAGCAACTCGATATAGCACGCGCGCAATGGAAGGCTTTCAAGGGCGAAAGCCATAAGCTTACCTATTGGCAGCAGACGCCGGACCGGCGCTGGGAGCGCAAGGCATGATGCGCCCGATTCTGATTGCGATGATTGTCGCGGGCTTTGGCCTTGCGCTGGGTTACCCATGGTATATGCGCCATTTCACCGGCGATGAAATCGGTCGCTGGACCATGCTCGAAAACCGCCAGAGCGGCTTCAAGGTGCAACAGGTGCCGCTTCAGGCAAGCGATGCTCCGGTGCGTGTCTTCATCGATGCGACGCCCTTGCCCGGTTATATTCCGGCCGAGCGCCGGTCAGTGCTGACCTTGGCCATCAGCCGTGACGGCCATCCGGTTCTCTCGCAGGGTCTGGATTTTGCCTCGACCAGCAGTTCCATCAATTCAGACCGCCCACAGGATGGAAGCCCATTGCGCCAGAGCGCGGGCGATATCGATCCGGTCATTGCGGGCCAATATGCCTTTCGGCTCGTGCAGGGCAATACGGACGGGCTGCAAATATCAAAGGCCGAACTGGTGCTGCGCCGTGGCGCGCAAGAGGTTGACGAGACCTATACCACCATCGGCCTCGTCCTTGGCGTTCTGGGCGTCTATGGCCTGATGCGCACAAGGTTGCGCCGACCCCGTAACGGATAATTACGAGGCCATTGCTTCTTCATATTCGCTGGACAATTCCAGCCATTTGTCTTCGGCTTTGGCGAGGGCAACTTTCGCCTCACTCATATCCTTGTTGATGCGGACGGTCTCTTGCGGGCCTTTTTCATAAAGGGCGGGGTCTTCCAACTGCTCTGCAAAAGCTTCGATCTGTTTTTGCAGTTTATGCACCAGACCTTCGGCATCCTTGATTTTTTTGCGCAGCGGCGCGAGCGCTTCGCGTTTTTGTACGGCAAGCTTGCGCTGTTCGGCCTTGTTGATCTTTGGGCCCTTTTCGCGCTCCGGCGCGGAGCCGCCCTTGGCATCGGAAAGCACGATCTGGCGATACTCATCGAGATCACCATCGAATGCCTGCACGGCTCCTTCACGCACCAGCCACAGCCGTTCCATGGTGGCTTCGATCAGATGGCGATCATGGGCGATGAGGATGACCGCACCGTTGAATGCATTGAGCGCATGCACCAGCTCTTCACGGCTGTCGATGTCGAGATGGTTGGTCGGCTCGTCGAGAATGAGCAGGTTCGGGCCATGGAAGGTGGCAAGCCCCATCAGGAGCCGTGCCTTCTCGCCGCCCGAAAGGTCGCGGGCGGGCGTCATCATCTTTTCGGTCGAAAGCCCCATCTGCGCCACGCGTGCACGCACCTTGGCTTCTGCTTCACCCGGCATCAGCTTGCGCACATGCTCGATGGCATTATCCGCAGGTACCAGATCGTCCATCTGGTGCTGGGCGAAGAAAGCCACTTTCAGATTGGGCGAAAGGGTGAGGGAGCCATTTTCAGACTGCAAGCGTCCGGCGATCAGTTTGGCGAGCGTCGATTTACCATTGCCGTTTGAGCCAAGCAGCGCGATGCGGTCGTCATTGTCGATACGCAGCGTCACATTGCGCAACACGGGTTTGCCCGGCACATAGCCGACATCGGCGCTATCGAGCGCGATAATAGGGGACGCTGCCTTTTTTTCCGCATCGTGAAAACGGAACGGCTGCACATTGCTCTCGATATAAAGATCGATGGGTTTGAGCTTTTCCAAAGCCTTCATGCGCGATTGCGCCTGACGCGCCTTGGATGCCTTGGCGCGGAAACGCTCGACAAAGGCTTCCATATGCTTGCGGTGGGCGTCCTGCTTGGCATGGGCCTTTTGCTGCAATTCCAGCATTTCGTGGCGCTGACGCTCGAACTGGTCGTAATTGCCACGCCAGAAACTGATCTTCTTCTGGTCGTGATGCATGATCGAGCTGGTCGCGGAATTGAGCAGATCGCGATCATGGCTGATGATCAGCACCGTGTGCGGATAGCGCTTGACATAATCGATGAGCCACAACACGCCTTCCAGATCGAGATAGTTGGTCGGCTCGTCCAGCAGCAACAGATCTGGCTCTGAGAAAAGCACGGCCGCGAGTGCCACGCGCATGCGCCAACCGCCTGAGAAGGCGGAAGCAGGCTGGCGTTGTGCCTCGGTGCTGAAACCAAGGCCCGACAGGATGGCACCGGCGCGCGCTTCCGCCGAATGCGCGTCGATATCGGCAAGGCGGGTGTGGATTTCCGCAATACGATTGGGGTCGGTGGCACTTTCAGCCTCTTGCAGAAGTTGCGTGCGCTCCTTGTCTGCCTTCATGACGATTTCGATCAGCGGCTCCTCGGTGCCGGGGGCTTCCTGTGCCACCTGACCGATCCGCGTCTTTTTGGGCAGGGAAATGCTGCCCGTCTCCGGCGCAAGATCGCCGGTGATCACCTTGAACAGCGTGGATTTGCCGGTGCCGTTACGGCCAACGAAACCCGTCTTCGATCCCGCAGGCAGCGTCACGCTGGCGTGGTCGATCAGGAGGCGTCCGGCAATGCGGACAGAAATATCATCGAGAATAAGCATGGTGACAGGGCTATTGCACGGCTGGAAGCGTTTGCGCAAGCGGCAAGACAAGATCAGGCGAAACGCCGCCCGTCTTCGGCTCGTTGAAAGCGGCTCAGATCGAGCGACGGCGCATCCGCTCCAAGCCGGGTGAGGGCGGCATGGATTTGCCCGCGATGATGCGTCTGATGATTGAAAAGATGGCCAAGGGCGGGCGCAAGCCTTTGGCTGATGGTGCGCATGTCGCTCACAGTCAGATAGGTGAAACGGCCCGCCAGTTTTTCCCGGTCCAGCTCGTCGATATAGCGGCAGATGCGCGCGTCCTCGGCGCGACGCAGGTCGCGCAGATCGATGAAATTGTCGGTTATGATGGCGTCGAGGCTATTGGGGGGATTGCCTTGGCCGGTAAAGCGTTTCATCCAGATGCGGTCGGTGACCAGAAGATGGTTGAGCGTCGCATGGATGGAGCCGAAAAATAGGCCCATGTCGAGCCGGTATTCCTCATCGCTCAGCCGTGCAGAGGCCGTGTAAAGCAGTTCATTGGCCCAGTGATTATAATGCGCGAACATCTGAAGATGCTGTTTCATGAAATTTCCTGTGGCCCAATGAGCTTTATCTATCTATGCCTTCAATTTTCTGCCGTCTCAAGCTGATAAGGGAGAGGTGAGGCGCGTCACCCCTTGGCAATCCGGCTGATCGACGCTATAGAGCCTCACTTTTCTAAAATTCCATCAAACAAGGTGTCACAATGGCAATCGAACGTACCTTCTCCATGATCAAGCCCGACGCGACCCGCCGCAACCTGACCGGCGCCATCACCGCCAAGCTCGAAGAAGCTGGTCTGCGCGTCGTCGCTTCCAAGCGCGTCTGGATGAGCCTGCGTGAAGCACAGGGCTTTTATGCCGTTCACAAGGACCGTCCTTTCTTCGGCGAACTGACCGAATTCATGTCTTCGGGACCAACCATCGTTCAGGTTCTGGAAGGCGAAAACGCTGTTCTCAAGAACCGTGAAGTCATGGGCGCAACCAATCCGGCCAATGCTGACGAAGGCACCATCCGCAAGGAATTTGCGCTGTCGATCGGTGAAAACTCCGTGCACGGTTCCGATGCGCCGGAAACCGCCGCTGAAGAAATCGCCTACTGGTTCTCGGGCACCGAAATCGTCGGCTGATCCCACGATCATCAATCAGAAAAGCCCGGTTTTGACCGGGCTTTTTTTGTTGGCTCAAAAAATTCAGAGGTTCGGTGTCAGGATTGCCATTTCGTTGCTGTTCTGATCGACAAGCACCAGTTTTCCGCCCGGCTCGATCCTGTAGGAACGCGTCTTGTTGAGCACGTCGAGGAACTTGCGTTCCTGATTCATGAGGGCAGGCGGGCATTGCATATAGGTCGAGCCGACCTCGGCAAAAGACAGGCTTTCCGGCGTCACCGTTGCCTTGCTGACATAGCGGTTGCAGCCGCCCGAACCGCTCGCCGCACCATCGGAGGTAATGGTCAACGTGGTCTGGGCATTGTCGATAACGCCCGTGCCCTGAATATCCTCGACCAGCCAGTCCTTGCCTTCAATGCCGGAAATGACCTGTGTCGGTGAACTCTTGCGCACCATGACGAGCTGGATATCCACCGGCAATCCGGGATTGTTGGCGTCGATCGTGTAATTCTGGTCATTGATGAACCACAGGCTGTCACCGGCGGTAATGCGGGCCTGTAAGGCATAGGTGTGGCCAGGCTCGATGACGCTTGTGTCGAAATTGATGGCAAAAGGAATTGGCGAGCCTTGCGCGGATTCGATGCGTGTTTCGGCAATGGTGCTCGACGGCGCATCGGCCTTGGAAATATCCAGAAGTTGCACGGTCAATCGTGCTTCCGGCGGCAATGCGATGCGCTCGCGATAAAAAACCTTGCCGCTGACGGTTTTCTCGGCGGCGATGCTATGCGTCGGCATGGATGTGGTCAGAAACAGCGTTGTCCCACCCAGCGCGCCAAGGCCGACGAGCAGAGCCGCAGCAATAGAAAATGTTTTCCTCAACTGGTTTCGCATTCTCAAGGCCCGAAACTATCCCCACAAGATTCCCGTTATCGGCAGCATGGCAAAGACATCATGAGCCTGTCGTTCATACGCGCCGCGCGCCCGTTTCAATGCAGGCGCGATCATTGACCATAGAGCCACCTTCTTGTGAAAATTGTGGCAGACAAACACGCTCTTTCGAAATCTCCCATTATCATAGGAGGTTAAATAGTTAATTCCGCATTAAAAAGACAAAAAATCAGCTTTTGCAAAGATGGGAGGCTAAATTTTTTCCCAATTCGCACGCTTGCGCTCGTCTTCATCCTTGGCTGCGACCCAGTCAGCGGCCTGACCATCGATCAGATGTTCACGTTTCCAGAAGGGCGCACCGGTCTTGAGAAAATCCATCAGGAAGGACGCAGCCTCAAAGGCCGCCTGCCGATGGGATGACGCGGTGATGACCAGAACGATATTTTCGCCCGGCTTGATCAGGCCGAAGCGGTGAATGATGGTGATGCCCAAAAGCTGCCAGCGAGCTTTGGCGTCTTCGGCAATGCGGTTAAGTTCCGCTTGCGCCATGCCGGGATAATGTTCGAGTTCCAGCGCCGACAGGCGGCCATGCTCGTCGCGGCAAAGGCCGGTGAAGCTGACGACGGCACCGATATCGAGCCGCCCTTTGCAAAGTCGTGCCGTCTCATCACTCGCGTCGAAATCGTCGCTTTGAACCTTGATATGGAGTGGGCAGGTGTCGCTCACTTCAACCCCCGGTCATGGGCGGGAAAAGAGCCACTTCATCCCCGTCTTTGATTTTTTCATCGAGTTCGGCATGTTCCTGATTGATAGCCGCGCGAATAACATTGTCATGCTCGAAAGCGGCCTCATATTCGGCGCCACGGCTTTTCAACAGGGCGATCAGTTGCGCAACCGATATGGTCGGCGAAGACAGGTCGATGACATCCCCGTCCTTGCCGATTTTCTCGCGCACCCATGCGAAATAGACGATTTTTACGCTCACCCGATCAATCCATCACGTGTTTGAGGCCAGCCTTGAAATAGTCCCAGCCGGTATAAAGCGTGAGAATGGCCGAAATCCACAGAAGGCCGATGCCCGTCTGCGTCGTATAGGGCAGAACTTTGTCGCCAGCGGGACCGGCGAGCAGGAAAGCCAGCGCCACCATTTGCGCGGCCGTCTTCCATTTGGCAAGGCGCGAGACGGGAACACTGACTTTCAGTTCCGCCAGATATTCGCGCAGGCCCGAGACGAGGATTTCGCGGCACAGGATGATGATCGCCGCCCACAGCGACCAGCCG
>JAATGD010000241.1 GCA_015654965.1 Hyphomicrobiales bacterium | reverse complement strand
TGGAAACGTGCGATCTCGCGCTCTGCCGCACAGAAGGAAAATACCCATCTTGCAACACGACGTCTGCATTCGCAGATCGGCATCTGGATTGCTGTTGGATTGTTGTTTGTCTCTGCGACCGGCATGACCTGGTCGCAACTGGCAGGCGGTCGTATCGATCAGTTTCGCAATGCTGTAGGTTGGATCACGCCATCGGTTTCACTGTCGCTGGGTGCATCTGTGCCAAACACCGGCGGACATGAAGACCATCACGATCATGGTGCAATGCCGATGCAGGCTGCATCAACCATGCCGGTAAGCAATTATATCGACCAAATCGATGCCGTCGATCTCAAGGCGCGCCAGGCTGGTATCGATTCACCCATGCTGGAAATCCGCCCTCCACGGGCCGCCGATCAGGCGTGGTTGGTGCGCGAATATGATCGCTCCTGGCCGACACAGGTTGATACAATCGCCATTGATCCGCGCGATCTGAAAGTCGTCAGCCGTGCCGATTTCGACACGTTTCCCATCATCGCCAAGCTGATCCGCTGGGGTATCGACATGCATATGGGCGTGTTGTTTGGTGTGCCTAACCAGATCGTCATGGCAGGCCTTGGTTTTGCGCTGATCTTCCTGATTGTCTATGGCTATCGCATATGGTGGCAGCGGCGTCCGCCCGCAGGCTCCATGCCACGCACACTGATCCAGAGTTGGACACGTCTCTCAGGCAGCTACAAGCTTATCACCGTATTGGCCGCAGTGCTGATTGGCTGGATCGTGACTCTGGTCGGTATCAGCCTGATTGCTTTTCTTTGCGTGGATGCATTTCGTTGGAACCAGGCAACAAAAGCCCCGGCCTCTTGATAAGAAAACATGCCACTCCATAAAATATGGAGTGGCATGAAATACGGGTTAAGCCGCATCCAGCGCCTGCGTAAGGTCCGCGATCAGATCATCGGGATGTTCGATGCCGATGGAAAGGCGAATGGTGGATTGAAGCACTCCGATGCGTTCGCGCACATTAACCGGAACACCGGAATGCGTCATGGTCGCTGGATGGCTGGCCAGCGATTCCGTGCCGCCGAGACTGACCGCCAGTTTCAATATCTGCAAGGCATTGAGGAAGCGAAAAGCCGGTGCCTGCCCGCCCTCAATATCGAACGAGAATGTCGATCCACCGCCCGTGCATTGGCGCTTGAACAGTGCCCTTATATCCAGATTTTCATCGGCAAACGGCAGGTAATGCAGCTTTTCGACCTTGGGGTGGTCACGCAGGAACGTGGCGACGGCATGGGCATTGCTGTTTGCCCGCTCCATGCGCAGACCCAGTGTTTCAAGCGAACGTCCCAGCATCCAGCAGGAATGCGGATCGAGCTGGGTGCCGATCGCGCCGCGCAGCGCCTTGACCTGTTTGACCAGTATCTTTGAGCCGAGCACCGCGCCGGCAATCAGGTCGGAATGGCCGCCGACATATTTCGTCAGCGAATAGAGCGAGAGATCAGCGCCATGATCGAGCGGCTTCTGATAGACCGGACCCAGCAATGTATTATCGCAGGCAATGATCGGGCGATAGGACTGCCGCTGTTCTATCCTGTCAGCGACACGCCGGATTGCAGCGATATCGACCAGACTGTTGGTGGGATTGGCAGGCGTTTCGATCAGGATGACAGAGACACGTCCTTTGGCACAGGCTTCTTGCGCCGCCTTGTCAATCGTTGCCTCATGCACCCCGTCGGCAAAAGCAACGGCATCGACGCCAAAGCTCGAAAAGGTCTTGGCGAGCAATGTTTCCGTCCCGCCATAAAGCGGCTGCGAATGCAGGATCAAGTCACCCGGTCGTGCAAAGGCAAACAAGGTCGTAGCAATCGCCGACATGCCGGAGGAAAACAGCGCGGCACTTTCCGCCCCCTCATAGACGGCCAGACGATCCTCGACGATCTCGCTATTGGGATGGTTGAAGCGGGAATAGACCAGCCCTGCGCCCACACCTTCCGGCGGCTCCTTGCGCCCGGAAACAAAATCGAAAAAATCCCGCCCATCCTCGGCACTCTTGAAAACGAATGTGGATGTCAGAAAGACCGGCGGCTTGACGGCTCCTTCCGATAATTCGGGGTCATAGCCATAATTCAGCATTTGCGTTTCGGGATGAAGCGGATGGTTGCCCAGACTTGTTATGGATGGTCGCGGCGCGGTCATGTGGGCCTCCTGAAAAACAAAACTCCTCCTGTCCGGGATAGACCCGGCAGAAGGAGTTTAGCAGATGAGATCAGGAATCTTCTTTCGTTATTGCCCCTGCAAAGGAAATCGCTGCCACAGAACGACAGCACAAAAGAAGCAATGCGCTTACTTGATGATCAAGACCGGCACGGAACTCAGCGACAGCACTTCCGCCGCCTGGCTACCCAGAAGCAGCTTGTTGACGCCGCGACGCCCATGCGAGGCAATAACGATCAGATCCGCGCCCTTGGCCTTGGCCGCATCGACAATGCCTTGAGCCGGCGACTGGTTTTCAACATGCACGGCTTCCGTGTCAACGCCCGCGGCTTGCGCCTTGCTCTTGGCTTTCGCCAGAATATCGCCAGCCGCCTTGGTGATCGCCTCGCGATATTCCTGAAAAGCCACGGGGCTGGATGCCCATTCCGCAGCAACCACGATGCCATAGGATGGCAAAAGCTCGGTCACGGATACGAAAGTCACCTTCGCCCCCACGCCCTTGGCCAAAGCGACGCCCTGTTCCACGCCCTTTTCAGCAAGTTCCGACCCGTCGGTTGCAATCAGAATATTCCTGTACATCGCTTGGTTTCCTCGTTGCCTGATGTTGGGTTATCATAAACAAAGCGCCCATGCGGATGCATTGACGCTGATCAATCAGGATCACATTAAGCTATTACGGATGGCTCGCATTTCCATGAAAAATAATTTCTAAAAAATAAATCTAAAAGAATATATTTCTAAAATATGCCCTGTAATTGCATGTGATCGCCTAGTCTTTTGCACTGTTTGCTCTTAAACTTTGCGCAATAGGTAAGGGAGTTTAGGTCATGAACAAACCACTGGGCGCAAACGACAGGAAACTTGGCCGCGGTCACGTCTATGGGTCCATTCTTGAAACCATCGGCAATACCCCGCTGGTCCGCATTGATAAATTCGCCAAGGAAAATGGCGTCGTCGCCAACCTTCTGGTGAAGCTGGAGTTTTTCAATCCTTTGGCAAGCGTCAAGGACCGTATTGGTCTTGCGTTGATCGAATCCCTTGAAGAACAGGGCAAGGCTGTCCCCGGCAAGACGGTTTTTGTCGAACCGACCTCGGGTAATACCGGCATCGCTTTGGCCTTTGCCGCAGCCGCAAAAGGCTATCGCCTCATTCTGACCATGCCTGAAACCATGTCGATCGAACGCCGCAAAATTCTCAAGCTGCTGGGTGCCGAACTGGTTCTGACCGAAGGGCCCAAGGGCATGAAGGGCGCAATCGCCAAGGCTGAGGAAATTGCGCAAGACAATCCCGATGCCGTCATTCCACAGCAGTTTGAAAATCCTGCCAACCCGGAAATTCATCGCCGTACCACGGCGGAAGAAATCTGGAACGACACCAATGGTGAAGCCGACATTCTGATTTCGGGCATCGGCACCGGCGGCACCATCACCGGCGTCGGTCAGGTGATCAAGTCGCGCAAGCCATCCTTCAAGGTCGTGGCCGTCGAGCCGAAGGATTCGCCTGTTCTTTCGGGCGGCGCACCTGGCCCGCACAAGATTCAGGGCATTGGTGCGGGCTTTGCCCCCAAGACGCTCGACACCGAGGTCTATGACGAGGTCATTCAGGTCTCCAACGAAGATTCATTTGCCAATGCGCGCCTGATTGCCCGCATCGAAGGTATTCCGGTCGGTATTTCGTCGGGTGCGGCATTGACTGCGGCTATCGAAGTCGGCAAACGCCCGGAAAACGCTGGCAAGAATATCGTCATCATCATTCCATCCTTTGCCGAACGTTATCTTTCGACCGCACTCTTTGAAGGTCTGGAATAACAATATTTGGTTTGAGAACACAAAAGCCGGAGCGGCTGACCGCTCCGGCTTTTTTTATCGTCCGGTATATGTCCGGGAATATCAGTGCGTTAGCCGTGCAGCGCAAGCAGGCCCCGGTCCGCGCATATAATGGCGTTCGGGTCTGTAGCTCGGTGCAACGAACTCGCGGATGATATTCACGCTGTCACGTAGCTGAACAAGGATGCTCATCGTCTTTGCCTTCATCAAAACGTCCTGTCCGGAATGTCCGAACATCTTAATGAAAAGATTAACCATTAAAGATGAACAAGCTCTTAATCCGCAGCGTTAACGATAAGTAAATGGTAACGATAATCCGCTTTTCCACAGGGCTGGAAATGCGCCATCATAAGAATAAGGCCGGTCTGATGAACCGGCCTTGTTGCAAAAAAGCAAATATATCAGCGCGTCGGAATCGGCTCTTCGCCACGATAATCGTAAAAACCGCGTCCTGTCTTGCGGCCAAGCCAGCCAGCCTCGACATATTTGACCAGCAACGGACATGGGCGATATTTTGAATCCGCAAGACCGTCATGCAGCACCTGCATGATCGAAAGGCAGGTATCGAGGCCGATGAAATCGGCAAGCTGCAACGGACCCATGGGGTGGTTTGCGCCAAGCTTCATGGCCGTGTCGATGGCTTCGACGCTGCCGACACCTTCATAAAGCGTATAGATCGCTTCATTGATCATCGGCAGCAGAATGCGATTGACGATAAAGGCGGGAAAATCTTCCGCCACCGTCACCGTTTTGCCAAGCGCCGAGACGAAATCCTTCGACTTGCGAAATGTCTCTTCCTCGGTCGCAATGCCACGCACCAGTTCCACCAGCTTCATCACCGGCACCGGGTTCATGAAGTGC
>JAATGD010000129.1 GCA_015654965.1 Hyphomicrobiales bacterium | reverse complement strand
GGAGTGACGAACACCGTGGTCTGTCCGATCTTGTCGTGCAGCTCGCGCAGCCAGCGGCGCAAGTCCCTGCGCACCTGGGCGTCGAGCGCACCGAACGGCTCATCGAGCAGAAGGACACGCGGCTCGATCGCCAGCGCACGGGCGAGCGCGACACGCTGGCGCTGACCGCCGGAAAGCTGCGCCGGGCGGCGCTCCATCAGCGCTTCGAGGCCGAGGATTGCCGACGCCTCGTTGACGCGACGGTCGATCTCGGCCTGCTTTTGTTTAGCGATTTTCAGCGAAAAGCCCATATTCTCGCGCACCGACATATGCGGATAAAGCGCATAGGACTGGAACACCATCGAGATGTTGCGATCGCGTGGCGGCAGATCGTTGACGACCTTGCCGCCGATTTCGAGCGCGCCGCCGGAGATGGATTCCAGACCCGCGATCATGCGCAAGGTCGTGGATTTTCCGCAGCCGGACGGGCCGACCAGCGCCACGAATTCCCTGTCGGCGATTTCGAGGTCGATGCCGTGCACCACTTCGACATTGCCGTAGCGCTTGACGAGATTCTTGATGGAAAGCTGGGCCATTATTATTTCAACCTTTAACCGCGCCGAATGTCAGGCCAGCAACGAGATGCTTCTGGACGATGAATGTGAGGGTCAGCGCCGGGATAATCATCACGACCGCCAGCGCACACATGCCGCGCCAGTCGATGGTAAATTCCGCGGTGTAATCGAGAAGACCGACAGGAAGGGTTTTTGAATTGACCGAACGGGTCAATTGCGATGCCAACGCATATTCGTTCCACGCGGTGAGGAAGGCAAAAATGCCCGCGGTGGCAATGCCGGGACCGGCCAGCGGAAACTCCACCTGCCAGAAAGCCTGCCAGCGCGTGCAGCCGTCGATCTGCGCGGCTTCGGCCAGATCTTTGGGCACCTGCCGGAAAAATCCGTCGATCAGCCAGATGGTGAAGGGGACATTGAGCGCCACATAAGTCACGATCAGGCCGAAATGCGTGTCGATGATGCCGATGCGCGAATAGAGCATGAACAAGGGCAGCGACAGTGCAATACCCGGCACCGAGCGTGTCAGCATGAAACCTAAAAAGGTTGCCGACTTTCCCCAGAAGCGAAAACGCGCAAAGGCATAGCCGCCCGACACGCCGATAATCAGCGCGATGATGGTCGATGTCACCGAAATGATCAGCGAGTTGCGGAAATAATCCCACACCGGAATACCGCCGCCACCCGCGCCCGAAAACATCGCCGTATAAGCGTCAAACGTGATGTCCTGCGGAATCCAGACCGGTGGTTTGGCCATGATCTCGACCGGCGGGCGCAGCGAGGACAGCACGATCCACAGGCCCGGCAGGCAGATGACGGTCATGGCCAGAAACAGGCCGACGAGATAAGCGACCTTTTTAACGCGGCGGATGAGGCGGTGCTGATTGTTGGAGAGCGTCGTCGTTGCCATGATTACCACTCCGCTCCGATTTGCGCGCGCGCGGCGGCAAGCTTGCGGAAGAACATTACGGTGAAGAGGATGGAGAGCAGGATCGCCACATAGGCCATGGCATTGGCCAGCCCCATCTGCGCATCCGAATAGGCGGTGCGCCCCACAAGCGTCCATATCAGCTCCGTACGCCGCGCCGGACCGCCATCGGTCATGATTTTCACGATGTCATAGGCGCGCGCCACATCAAGCGAACGGATGGTCATGGCGATGAAGGCAAAGGGCATCAGGTAAGGCCAGATGACATAGCGGAATGTCTGCCACGGCGTGCAGCCGTCGACACGCGCCGCCTCGACCGGGTCCTGCGGCATCGACAAAAGTCCGCCCAGAATGAGGATCGCGAAGACCGATGTCGACATCCAGATTTCGGCCAGCATGATGGCGACCAGCGCCAGATTTCCGTCGATCAGCCACGGGATGGCGCGATCGGTCAGCCCCAGCGATTGCAGGGCATTGTTCACCAGACCGATATTGTCGTTGAACATGAACTTGAACTGGAAACCGACAAGAACCGGCGAGAACATCATCGGGAACATCATCGCCGTGCGCAGCAGGCGCTGGCCGTGGGTTGCCTTGTTCACAAGCAGCGCCAAACCAAGGCCGAGCAGCATTTCCAGATTGAGCGCGATGGTGAGGAAGATCACCGTGCGGATGAAAGCCGCCCAGAACACCCAGTCGGTCAGGATGCGCTCGTAATTGCGCAGGCCGATGAAACGGAACAGGGTTTCGGGGCGCGTCAGGCGAAAGGGCGTGAAGCTTGAATAGAGCGACAGCGCAAGCTGAAACAGCACCACCGCCGCCAGAATGATGAAGGCCGGAAGCAGGAGCATGACCGGCGGGGAAATTCGTTTGAGCATTGTTCTTCCGAAGCGGTGTTAAATGCGAAATGGCCCGCCCCTGTTCAGAACGGGCCATAAAATAACGAGTCATGAAATTATGGGCGCATGATCAAAGCTCGCCCGCATCCTCGAGAATCTGCGTCGCCTTCTTGGCGGCATCGTCGAGCGCCTGCTGCGCGGTCTTGTCGCCAAGGATCGCGGCCTGCAATTCGGGATAGACGGCGTTGGAAATCTCGATCCACGACGCGCTTTGCGGCACAGGGAAAGCGGTCTTGGCGGTTTCCTGGAACACCGAGAGCACTTCCTTCCGGTATGGATCGGAAGCCGCCTGTTCGATGACGTAATCCCAGACGGCGGTGCGGGTCGGAAGCGTGCCAGCCGCCGATTCCTGCTTCTGCGAATCCTCGTTGGTCAGGAACCAGACCAGTGAAGCGGCGGCGTCCTTGTTGGCGCAGGATTCGGTAACCGAAAAGCCGTGATGGCCCGACCAGCCGGTGCGCTTGCCCGAGGAACCGGTGGGCGGCGGCACGATGCCGACATTGCCGGCGACCTTCGAGGATTTCGGATCGTTGAAATAGGCGGCCCAGCCCGGCCAGTCGAGATTGAGCGCGATGGTGCCCGACGCGAAGCCCGCGCCAAGCTCGTCCCACAGATAATTGGTGGTGCCGGCGGGAACGGCCTTGGCCTTGTAGAGATTGACGAACCAGTCGAGCGCGCGCACACCGGCTTCCGAGTTGAAAGCGGGCTTGCCGTCCTTGTCGAGATATTCGCCGCCCTCTGCCACCAGCATTTCATAGAAGCGGCCATTGATGGCTTCTTCCTTGCCCGCGAACTGCGTGCCGTAGAAATTCGGCGGATCGGCGAAGAACACGGCCTGATCGGATACTTCCTTCCAGGTCTTGGGCGGGGCAAGATCGTAGCCGTATTTTTCCTTGAAAGCGGTCTTTCTGGCCGCGTCCTCGTAAAGGCTCTTCTGGTAATAAAGCGCCGAGACGTCGAACTGCGCGCGCGGCAGCATCACCAGCTTGCCGTCGATCGTGGACGCCTTGATCACCGACGGCACGAAAGCGTCGATTTCTTCCTTCGGCAGCAGCGTGTTCAGATCGGCATAGAGGCTCGTATATTGCGGCGCGAAGGACGAGTGGTTGGAGCCCACGCACCAGTTGATCGTACCCGAAGCGATGTCCGACTTGATTTCCTTGTCCAGCTCGAAATGGTTCTTCTTGGACAGGATATCGACCTTCGCGCCGGTGGCCTTCTCCCAGTCGGCGATGCGCGAATAAAGCGCTTCATATTGCTGGCCGCCAATCAGCTTGGCGTTGATGGTGACGCCATCGAACTTGCCCGGAAGCTCGGCGGTGTTCGCGCCCAATGTGCCTGCCGCAAGCAGGATTGACCCCGCCAGCAGGGATAGTCTGAAATTCCTCATCGTTCCTCCTCCTCACAGCAGGCAACTCCCATGCCTGCCCCCAATTGTGAATTTTATATTTATATGCAAACATAATATTCATGCCCGGTCAAGGAGGATGTGAGGGGAGCATGTGAGACCGGCAGCTTTCATCCATCGCGGTGATCGTATATGAAGCAAGCCATTCATAAAGGGGACTGAATTGGAAACAGACGACCGCTATCGCGCCCCGGCGCTTGATAAGGGGCTGGACATTCTCGAATTGCTGGCCAGCGTCGATGGGGGCTTGAGCCAGGCCGAAATCGCCAAGCATCTCGACCGCAGCCCGAATGAATTTTATCGCATGCTCGACCGTCTGGTGCGGCGCGGCTATGTCATCAAGCTCGATGGCGACCGCTATTCGCTGACGCTGAAACTGTTCGGGCTGGCGCATCTGCATGCGCCGGTGCGCAGGCTCGCCTCCTTTGCCACGCCCTATATGCGCGATCTTGCCGACCGCTCGCGGCAGGCCAACCAACTGGCGGTTTTCGACCGTGGCTCTGTGGTGGTCATCGCCCAGCAGGAAGCCCCCGATTACTGGGGCATTTCCATTCGCGTCGGCTCGCATATCAGCCTGTTCGATACCGGCTCCGGCCATGTGCTGCTGGCCTTCCGCTCGGATGAGGAACGCAAGACGATGATCGCCGAGCACGTCAAGGACGCCAGCAGCATCAAGCTTGAACCGAGTTTTTACGAGCGCCTCGACCAGATCCGCGAGCGTGGCTATGAAATGATGCCGAGCGCGCAGGTGGCGGGCGTCTATAATCTTTCCGCACCCATTCTAGGGCCGGACGGCACCTGCATCGCTGCTCTTACCTGCCCCTATGTCACGCTGGTCAATTCGGCCTCCGCCCCCGACATCACGCAGACCATCAGCCTGTTGCAAAAGACGGTGGCAGAGCTGTCGAAACTGGTCGGATCGGATATCGGAGCCAACGAATAGACCAATCGATAATTTTTGTTTGAAAATATGGAGATGGAGGAGTTTTCATGATTTTCGATACGCATCTGCACCTGATCGACAAAAGTGCGCTGCCCTATCCGTGGCTTGCCGATGTGCCTGCGCTTGACCGCGATTTCCTGTTTGAAACCTATCGCAAAGAGGCCGAGCGCTGTGGGATTCACGCAGCATTGCATATGGAAGTGGATGTCGCGCCCGACGCCATCACGAAAGAAACCGCGCATATCGAAGCCTTGGCCAGACAGTCAAGCGGCTTCCTCAAGGGGGCTATTGCGTCCTGTCGGCCTGAAGAGCCGGACTTTGCCGCCTATCTCGAAACCCAGTTGGCCAATCCTTTCGTCAAAGGCTTTCGGCGCGTCTTGCATGTCGTGCCAGATGATCTCTCGCAACAGCCGCTGTTTCGCGAAAATATCAAACGGCTGGAAGGCACGCGGCTGAGCTTTGATCTCTGTACCCTCCCACACCAGATCGACAAGGCCGTGGCGCTTGCCGATCTTGCGCCCGGCGCACAATTCGTGCTCGATCATTGCGGGGTGCCGGACATCAAGTCAGGCGCGCTTGCAAGCTGGCAGAAGGGAATTTCCACGATTGCCGAACGCGGCAATGTGGTGGCCAAGATTTCCGGTGTCGTCGCCTATGCGGATGCGGAAAGCTGGACGGTCGAGACGCTGCGCCCCTATGTCGAACATGTGATCACAACTTTCGGCTGGGAGCGGGTGATCTGGGGCAGCGACTGGCCAGTCTGCACGCTTGCAACTTCCATCGATGCCGGACTTTCGACATGGGTTGCGACGACGCACGCGCTGCTGACAGGGTGCAGCGAAGACGAAAAGGCGCTGTTGTTGTCTGACAATGCCCGCCGTCTGTGGAATGTATAAGAAAAGGCTGGCGTCTGACCGCCAGCCTTTTCCGCCCCACCCAAATCAAAAGCTTTCGGTAAACAGTTGCCTGAGATCGGTGATCACCTGTTCGCCATCGTCATTTTCTTGCAGCCCCTTGTTGAGACGCTGCGAGGCCGCTTCCTGAAACGGCATGTAGCCATCATGGCGCGGACGCACCCATGCACCTTCCAGCGTGGCGCGGGTATCGCGATAAAAGTCGGAGGTGGCGGCATTGACCGCATCATCCTCCCACGCATCCGCATGACCTGGTTGGCCGTTGGAAGAGGCATAAAGCCCCTTCTGTACCGCACCGCTCGCCACCCAATAGGCAAAATCGATAGCCGCTTGCGCATTTTGGCTGAAAGCAGAAACCGCAATGCCCGTACCGCCCAGCGCCGACCCCTCCACCCCGGCGCTGCCGGATGGAATATCGGCAAAACGAATGAGCCGTTCGCGGAAACCCGGCATGGCATAATTCACATAGCCATAAATCAGCGGCACGCAGGCAATGCCGGAACCCGACGTTGCCATTGCCTCAAAGGCGGCAATCGGGTCCATGTTATAACATTGCGACGGAACAAGTGCTGCCAGCTCGCGCAATTGCTCGAAAGCCGTTATACCAGCATCGAGAGTGATCAATTCGCCTTCTATCGCGCAAGGCGTTCCGGCATTGGCGGCGAGCGTGTAAAAACTCATCAGCGAATGCGGCGGGCGTAGTGGCAGCAGAATTTTGCCCGCACGGGCAAGGCGCAAGACCTCGCCCCATGAGGTGGCGGCATGGTCGATCAGGTCGGGCCGCCACGCCTGTACCTGTGTCGCCGCATCGAGCGGAAAGGCCCATTGCCGCCCCTGAAAGTGATAGCTTGGAAACGACTGCCCCACCGAACCCGCAGCCAGCGCCTGAAATTCAGCCTCTCGCGCCTCCACATCGAGCGGCAGCAGGCAGCCTTCCTTGGTGATCTGGCCCACATGCGGATGATCGATGACGATCAGGTCGAAATTTTTTGCCAGTTCCTCGACCGGGAAAGCCTCGAAATCCTGCAATGAGCGCTTTTCCCAAGCAATTTCAATACCCGTATCGGCAAGCCATTGGCGAGAGCAGGCAACCATCGGGTCATAGCCACGCGGATGGCTCCACGTCATTCCCTTCAGTCTGATCGTGCTCACAGGCCGAACTCCTTGCGAATGTCCGCGCTGTTTTCCCCGATACGGGGGGCGGCGCGCGCGACTTTCGAGCGAAAGCCATTGATACGCAGCGGTGAACGCGTGGTGGTGATGGACACATTGTCCTCACGCGTCACTGTTTGCAGCATATCGAGAACGGAAAAGCCTTCGCTCGAAAGAAGCTCCTCCCAGTTGAGAACATGGGCGCACCAGATGTCGGCGGGTTCGAGAATGGCAAGCCATGCATCGACACTCTTTTGCGCAATGCGGTCAGCGATCAGACGCTTGATGTCGTCGCGCCGGGTAAACCAGCTCGACGGGTCATCCGCAAAGGGTGCAAGCGCATCGATCTTTAGAAGCGCGGCCAGTTTCGGGATCGGCGTCATGGCAATCGCCAGATAACCGTCGGACGCCTGATAGACGCCATAGGGGGCGGCAAGATAGGCGTGCGCGCTGCGGAAATCCGAGCGTTTCGGCAAGCGTCGACCGTCATTGAGATGGGTGGTCAGAACTTCAAACTGGAAATCGACCAGCGCTTCGAGAAGGCTCGTCTGCACATGCGCGCCCTCACCCGAAATGCCGCGCCGCACAAGGGCTGCCAGAATGCCTTGCGCGATCGCCGCGCCCGCCAGCATGTCGGCGACCGCCAGCCCGAACGGCACCGGTCCCTGCCCCTCATCGCCATTGAGCCACATCAGGCCCGAACGCGCCTGCGCCAGCAGATCCTGTCCGGGACGGCTGACCCATGGACCCTCTTCGCCATAGCCGCTGATCGACGCATAGACGAGACGCGGATTGATGGCTTTCGCAGCTTTATAATCAAGCCCCAGACGTTCGATGACGCCGGGTCGGAAATTCTGGATCAGCACATCGGCCTTTGTCAGCAGCTTTTTGAGCGCCGCCATATCGTCCGCGTTTTTCAGATCAAGCGCCAGACTTTCCTTGCCGCGATTGATGGCGTGAAAAATCGTCGAATCGCCGCCGATTTCCGTGTCGCTGAGATAAAGCCTGCGCGAAAGATCGCCGCCATCGGGCCGCTCGATCTTGATGACGCGCGCGCCCAGATCCATCAGGCGCAAGGCGCAATAAGGCCCCGACAGAAACTGGCTCATGTCGACGACGATAAGCCCGCTGAGCGGCAATTCGCTTTCAGCCATCAGAAATGCTTCCTCCCAATAATTTCTATCTGAATATAGTCTTCACATATGGATTAAATCAAGACAAGTCCGAAATCGGACCGTAAAAACAAAAACGCCGCCCGGTGAAGGGCGGCGCTTTCAAGCAAACAGCTTTG
>JAATGD010000199.1 GCA_015654965.1 Hyphomicrobiales bacterium | reverse complement strand
GTGAGCTACGTCAAGCGAACGAGATTTTGCAGTGGCAGAGTTCAGTCGCCCACTGAAGCGATGATTTCTTTCATCGACGGACACCGATCACGGCTCGGGGTCGCGCCGATCTGCAAACGGCTGCCGATTGCCTCGTCCACCTATTACGAGATCGTCGCCAAACGCACGGATGTGGGCCGTCTAACTTAAAAAAACGGTCTCCGGTAAATCCGGCGCGGTTCAACTCTTTCAAAGGTCAAATTTGAAAAATCCTTTATATTCATTATCTTGTTTGTGGTTTCGTTGCCTCCAACATTTGCTTGCACGGTGGAGTAACGGGATGCAAATGTTGGAATCAAACTAGTAGAATGCGGCTGTCGTTATAGCGCAACCGAGCCTTGCAGTTTTGCATGGGCTGCGCACTTGCATTTCCCCCGTTTCAGGCGGACTATTATAAAAAAAGGGGAAAGCATGAAGCCATTCGATGAAATGCTCGATTTTGGGGAAAGTAGCGTCCGTCTGCCGTATCGGTTTCTCAAGCAATGGTTGGATCAGCAAAAACAGGAGCATCTTCTGCAAAAAACAGAGGATGCTGAAAATGTCTTTCGCAAGACGGGCATAACATTCGCCGTCTATGGCGATGAAGAGGCTGCCGAACGGCTTATCCCTTTCGATATCATTCCGCGTATCATTTCAGGGCAGGAATGGCGACGCCTGTCGCAGGGGATCGAGCAGCGCGTCATGGCGCTCAATGCCTTTCTCGATGACATTTATCATCGGCAGGAAATCGTCCGCGCCGGACGTATTCCCAAGGAACTGATCACCAATAATGAGGCGTTTCTGCCGGAAATGATCGGCTTTCGTCCGCCCGGTAATGTCTATACCCACATTATCGGTGTCGATATCGTACGTACGGCTGAAAACCAGTTCTATGTTCTGGAAGACAATGCGCGCACGCCATCGGGCGTTTCCTACATGCTGGAAAACCGTGAGACGATGATGCAGCTCTTTCCCGAGCTGTTCCAGAAGGTCAAGGTGCGGCCGGTTGAAAACTATCCGCAGCTTTTGCGCCAGTCTTTGGCAAGCGTTGCGCCGCAGGGTGCGAAAGGTGCGCCGACAATCGCCGTTCTGACTCCGGGGATTTATAATTCTGCCTATTTCGAGCATGCGTTCCTCGCCGACCAGATGGGTGTGGAACTGGTGGAAGGAAGCGATCTGAGGGTGGTGGACGGGCGTGTCGCCATGCGCACCACGCAAGGCTATCGCGCCATCGACGTGCTCTATCGCCGGGTGGATGACGCCTATCTCGATCCGCTCACATTCCAGCCCGATTCAACGCTCGGTGTGGCGGGTATCATGGATGTCTATCGGGCGGGCAACATCACCATTGCCAATGCGCCGGGAACGGGCATTGCCGATGACAAGGCGATCTATTCCTATATGCCGGAGATCGTCGAGTTCTATACGGGACGCAAGGCGATTTTGGAAAATGTGCCGACATGGCGCTGCTCGGAACCGGACAGCCTTGCCTATGTGCTCGATAATCTCGCAGAGCTTGTGGTCAAGGAAGTGCATGGGTCGGGTGGCTACGGCATGCTCGTGGGGCCAGCGGCAATCAAGGCCGAACGCGAGGCTTTTGCCAGAAAGCTCAAAGAACGTCCGCGCAACTATATCGCGCAGCCCACCTTGGCGCTCTCGACCACGCCGATCTTCACCGAGAAAGGTTTGGCTCCGCGTCACGTCGATCTGCGACCTTTCGTGTTGGTGTCGGACCGCATCCGCATCACGCCGGGCGGATTGACCCGCGTGGCGCTGAAAGAAGGTTCGCTGGTGGTCAATTCCAGTCAGGGCGGCGGCACCAAGGATACCTGGGTTCTCGACGACTGATCTGATTGATCAATCCATGTGCATGAACGCTTCAAACGGCAGCAAGACCGTCGCGTAAAAGGGGAATGAATTTATGCTTCTTGGCCGTACGGCAAACGGACTTTACTGGATGTTTCGTTATATCGAGCGTGCGGAAAACATGGCGCGCCTCGTGGATGCGGGCCTGCGCATGGCGCTGACAAAAACATCGGATGCGCCGGAGGAATGGTCTTCGGTGGTGATGTCGGCGGGCGCAAGTCGCAGCTTTTCAGCCAAATATGATGCTTATAACGCCGCTAATGTCGCGGATTTCCTGCTGCGCGATCTGGATAATCCGTCCAGCGTCATGTCGTGTTTTGAAAATGCGCGTTCCAATGCGCGTATGGTGCGTACGGCGCTGACGCGCGAGGCATGGGAAAGCGTCAATGAAGCCTGGATGAGCTTGAAAAAGTCGCTGAAGAAACCGCTTGCGGAAACCGATCTGCCGCCGATCCTCAACCAGATCAAGCGCGAAACGGCACTGATCTGCGGCGCATTCCACGGCACCATGTTGCGCAATGAAATCTTTGACTTTGCGGGCCTTGGCACTTTTATCGAACGGGCTGACAACACGGCGCGTATTCTCGATGTGAAATATTATGTGCTCCTTCCGGCTGTTTCCTATGTCGGCACGTCGCTGGATAATTACCAGTGGGAATCGATTCTGCGCTCCGTTTCCGCACATCGCTCCTATCGCTGGGTTTATGATGGTGATTATCGTCCGGCACAGGTGGCCGAATATCTCATCCTCAATGACCGCATGCCGCGTTCGTTGAATTTCTGCTATTACAGTATCAATGCGCATCTCAGTTATCTGTCGAGAGACTACGGTGAGGTAGCCTTGTGCCATACCACCGGGCAAGGGATTTATGCGCGATTGCAGGATCAGGATATCGGTGCAATCTTCGATATCGGTCTGCATGAATTTTTGAGCGACTTTATCGACTATAACAACCGTCTTGGAAACGAGATTGCGGAAACATACAATTTTAATTGAGGTTATCGCTTGTTGCTCAACATCCGTCATATTTCGCATTACCGCTATGACCGTCCGGTTGCTTACGCACTGCAGCGCCTGCGGCTGCGCCCGTTGAGCGTGCCCGGACAGATGGTGAAGAACTGGGATATCGTAATCGAGGGCGGGGAGACGGAAGTCTCCTATATCGACGGTTTCGGCAACAAGACCGATCTGGTGCAGCATATACGCAATGCCGCTGAAATCGTCATTACGGCAACGGGCAGTGTCGAGGTGGATGACCGCTCTGGTGTACTGGGGCCGGTCTATGGTATGGCGCCCTTGTGGTTGTTCGAGCGTGTCACGTCCCTGACCACACCGGGAGAACATATTCATGCGCTTGCCGCAACACTGGCAAGCCATCATGAGCCGCTGGAGCGGCTCCATGCGCTGATGAATGCGGTTCATGTGGGCGTGACCTACACGCCGGGCATGACCAATGTCACGACGGATGCAGAAACGGCTCTGGTTGCAGGCCATGGCGTCTGTCAGGACCACACCCATATTTTCGTGTCCGCCGCGCGCTTGCTCGGCATTCCGGCACGTTATGTCTCGGGCTATCTGATGATGGAAGGCACGCTCGATCAAACGGCAAGCCATGCCTGGGCGGAAGCGCATGTGAAAGGATTGGGCTGGGTTGGCTTTGATGCTGCCAACAATATCTGTCCTAATGAGAATTATGTGCGTATTGCCACCGGGCTTGATTATCGTGACGCCGCCCCCATTTCCGGCGTGCGGCTGAGTGAAACATCGGAAAGTCTTGTGGTTCAGATTAATGTCGGGCAGTGATGGACAAATGATTCCTGAATTGTGATTCCTGAATTACTGGCCGGATATTGCCAATGACCTATTGCGTGGGAATGAAAATTGATCGTGGCCTTGTCTTCATGTCCGACACAAGGACGAATGCGGGGCTTGATAATATATCCGTCTTTTCCAAGATGCGCAGCTGGACCACCCCCGGTGAGCGGGTGATTGTCCTTTTATCGGCTGGCAATCTCGCGACCACACAGGCCGTTGCAAGCCTTCTGGAAGAACGTATGAAAGCGCCGGCTGATCGCCATCCTTCGATCCTTGAGGCGGCTTCGATGTTCCAGGTGGCCCAGATGATCGGCGACACCGTCAAGGAAGTGATCGCTAATGCCGCCAATGGTGGCCAGAATGCGGATGCCTTTGGCGCTTCGTTCATTCTGGGCGGACAGATCAAGGGCGGCCAGACGCGGCTTTTCTATATTTATCCCGAAGGTAATTTCATCGAAAGTTCGGTCGACACGCCGTTCTTTCAGATCGGCGAGAATAAATATGGCAAGCCCATTCTGGTCCGGGCCTATCAGCCTTCCATGAGTTTTGAGGAAGCGATAAAACTTCTTCTGGTGTCGTTTGATTCAACGCTTAAAGCCAATCTTACCGTGGGCCTGCCGCTTGATATGCAGACCTATGAGAGCGACAACCTGAAAAGCGGTTTCAGCCGACGTTTTGAGGCAAGCGATCCCTATTATCAGACCGTTTCAGAACGCTGGTCGGAAGCCTTGAAGGCAGCGCTTGAACAATTGCCGCCCTTCAGTTTCGACGATCAATAAAGGCCTTTATCACAAGGCATTTTCCTGCAAGATCTGCATGGTCTTGATCGCTGCTGCCGCTCGGTTTTCGACGCCGAGCTTGATATAGATCTGCTCCAGATGCTTGTTGACGGTGCGCGCGCTCAAGCCTAAAATTTCGCCAATATCGCGATTGGATTTGCCGCGTGCAATCCAGTGCAGCACATCGGTTTCGCGTGCCGTCAGGCCAAAATGGCGTCGCAACATGTCAGAGTCGCCCGCCTCATTGACGGCAGTCAGGCGGAAGAGGAATTCTTGCGGACCGGTCGCGCCGAGATAGGCGAGTTGCAGGCTCAATTGTCCGTTTGTGGCAATGATTTCGCTTATTGCTCTGGTTGATGCAGACGGTTCACGCTCGAACCATTTCTGGCAAAATCCTTCCAGAAACGACTGTCCTTTTCCGCGCTCGCTGAAATTTTCCAGAAGCTGCATGGCCTGCGGCGTGGACCACAGAATTTTGCCCATGCCGTCGACGGCAAAAAGATGCCGCCCGCTTGCATCGAGTGCCACACGCGCGCTTTGAACCGAACGGGCATTGGCGAGATGAACTTTTATGCGCGCACGCAATTCATCGATGTTGATGGGTTTTGACAGATAATCGACCCCGCCCGCCTCAAGCGCATGCACGACATGTTCGGTCTCGGTCAATCCCGTCATGAAGATGATCGGCACCTGGGAGACGGAAGCGTTGGCCTTCATCTGGCGGCAGGTTTCAAAACCGTCCATGCCCGGCATGATAGCATCCATCAGGATCATGTCCGGTGTAATGCGCTCCGCAATCCCCAGCGCCGCATGCCCCGATGTGGCGATCAGGACCGAATAGCCAGCCTGTTCCAGCGCTTCGGTCAGAAAACCGAGCGTCTGGGGAGAATCATCAACAATCAGAATGACATCGCGGGGAAGAACGCTCATGTCTGTTCGTCCATTTTCTGCTCCAAATTGCGCAGGAATGCATCATAATCCGCCATGTTGAAAGCGCGGATATAATCGCGTGCCTTTTCTATGAAGGGGTGCAGTTTTTCATTTTCCGCAAGTATCGTCAGCTTGGCTTCGATACCCTTGATATAACCGATTTCGCCCAGCCGTATCAGGTCCTGCAAATCGGAGAGTGGGGGACTTTCCAGAGGAGCAGATGGCGCGCGCTGCGGACTGCTTTCAGGCGTTGCATAAACCCATTCCAGACCAAGGTGCAGCGCCAGCTTGTCGTGCAGCCGCCTTATGTCGAAGGGTTTTGACAGTGTGTCATTATGCGCGTTCTCGGCCAATGTGGCGGGTCTTGTGACATCGCCGATATTGGCGGAAAGCATGATGATAGGCGCGCTTTCACCTCTTTCACGCAGCCGCGCCACCAGTTCCCAACCGCTCATTTCCGGCATGCGGATATCGATGAAATAAAGATCGGGGCGGATGCCTTCAATCAGCGTCAGGCATTCCAGGCCACTTTTGGCAGTCAGCACGATGAAGTCGAGCGGCACAAGGATTTCACGCATCAGTGCGCAATGATCGTCATTATCGTCCACCACGATCAATGTACGGCGCGGCCCGCTGTAAGTCTCGATTCTGCGGGTGGGCGCGGTCAGGCTTTTCGGGCGATCAATCGGTGCCAGCATCAGCCGAACCTGAAAGGTCGAGCCTTTGCCATAGTCACTCGTCACCGAAAGCTCGCCGCCAAGCGTGTTGGTCAGCAACTTTGTAATTGTCAGCCCCAGCCCCAGTCCCGGCAGATGCCGGATATGCTCGTTCTCGCCACGCTGGAACGGCTCGAACACGCGTTCAAGGTCTTTTTGGCTGATGCCGCGACCTGTGTCGCTGATCCTGAAGGTCGCAACCTGATTGCGGTAGCTGACATCAAGCGCGACCTCGCCCTTTTCGGTGAATTTGATCGCATTGGACAAAAGATTGACCAGTATCTGGCGCAGGCGTTTTTCATCGGTGCGCACATAATTTGGCAGGGTTTCGGCTCTGTGGTCGCTGAAGGTAATGCCCTTGGCCTCGGCCTGCGGCTTGAGCATGTCGATGATCTGGTCGAGAAAATCATGCAGGTTGATTTCGTTGGAATAGACCTGCAAATGCCCTGTCTCGATGCGGGAAATGTCGAGAAGGCCGTCGATGAGACCTGACAGATGATCGGCGCTGCGCCGGATGAGTTTGATGGAAGGCTGGCGGGTGGGGGGAATGGTTTCGTCTCGCTCCAGTATCTGCGCATAGCCCAGAACGGCATTCAGCGGCGTTCTCAATTCATGGCTCAGCCCCACAACATAGCGGCTTTTGGCAAGGTTTGCGGCTTCGGCATTGTCCTTGGCTTTTTGCAGCGCCGCATCGGTTTTCTTGTGAGCGGCGATTTCTTTCAGAAGCAATGTCGTCTGGCGTGAGGATTCTTCTTCCGCGACGATACGGCTATCGTGGGCGAGCACGTAAAACCAGCAGGCAATCCCGGCAATGAGCGCGAAAGCGAAGAAGACGATCAGGATCGTGCGGTTGACGACGAGGGCGGTTTCGGGCGATGCGGAACCGGCATGATAGGCGACGATTGCCAGAATGGCACCGAGCAGGCTTATGAAGACTGCCACCGTAATCATATAGCGCCCCAACCGGGTTGAAAGCTTTTCGATGACGGTTGAAGGCAAAAGGCTTTGGGCGATTTGTGCCGTTTGCGCTTTCAGATGCGCTTTGGGTTTGCAAAGATTGTGGCAGCGGCTGTCGAGCGAGCAGCACAACGAGCAGATGGGGGCGGCATAGGCCGGACACCATGCCATATCCTCCGGCTCGAAATCATGCGCGCAGACCGAACAGGTGATGGTGGCGCGGTTTTGCCACGTCTGGCGTGGCTTGCGGGCGAGGTAATATTTGCCGCCGGTTTTCCATGCGATCAGGGGCGAGACGGTGAAGGCGAGTACAAGTGCTAAATAGGGCGCAAGCGATGACGCCATCGCCCCGAACGCGCCGAAATGGGCGATGAGCGCGACCAGCGAGGCAATGGCCATGGTGCCTGTGCCGACGGGATTGATATCGTAGAGATGGGCGCGTTTGAATTCGATGCCGGGTGGTGAGAGGCCAAAATGCTTGTTTATGAAAAGATCAGCGGAGATCGTGCATAGCCATGCCACGGCGATGATGGAAAAAATGCCGAGCGTCTGTTCCAGTACCTTGTAGACGCCAAGCTGCATCAGCAGAAGCCCGATGGAAACGTTGAACACCAGCCAGACGACGCGACCGGGATGACTATGCGTCAGGCGCGAGAAGAAATTCGACCAGGCCAGCGAACCCGCATAGGCGTTCATGACATTGATCTTGAGTTGCGAAACCACGACAAAGGCAACGGTCAGCAGGAGTGCTGCCGTATGGGAAGGTATCATATAGCCGAATGCGGTCAGATACATATGCGCGGGGTCAGCAGCCTTGTCTGCGGGCACACCGGCGCTGAGTGTGAGTACCACCAGAAACGAGCCGGCGAGGAGTTTGGGCGCCCCCAGAACAACCCAGCCGGGACCGGCGAGAAAGACGGCAATCTTGTGGCGCCATTTACGCTGGTTTTCGGGCGGCAGAAAACGCAGGAAATCGACCTGCTCGCCGATTTGCGCCATCAGTGCAAGGATGACGGCGGAGGCGGTCCCGAACTGCGCCAGCACGAAGGGGGCGTTTCCCTCGCTGTTGAAACCCGCCTGAAGACCTGAAAAAGTCAGCCAGAGATCAAATTTCTCCCAGTCGACAGTGGCGATAAAAATGAAAGGCAGGATGTTGAGCGCGATCCAGAACGGCTGCGTCACGATCTGAAAGCGGCTGATCATGCGTACGCCATAGGTGACGAGCGGGATCACGACGATTGCGCTGATGACATAGCCGAGCCACATGGGAATGCCGAAAGCAAGTTCCAGTGCGCCCGACATGATCGAGGCCTCG
>JAATGD010000247.1 GCA_015654965.1 Hyphomicrobiales bacterium | reverse complement strand
GCAACCGGACGTTCGGACTACCCCAATCAGGTCAACAATGTTCTGGGCTTTCCCTATATTTTCCGTGGCGCGCTCGACGTGCGGGCGACCACCATCAATGATGACATGAAAATCGCCGCCGTGCATGCCATTGCGGAACTGGCGCGTGAAGACGTGCCGGATGAAGTGGTTGCAGCCTATCAGGGCGGACGCCCGCGTTTCGGCCCGCAATATATCATCCCCGTCCCCTTCGATCCGCGTTTGCTTGCGACCGTTTCCGCAGCCGTTGCCAAGGCTGCGATTGAAACCGGCGTCGCCCGTCACATCATCGAGGATATCGAAGGCTACAAGCGTGAACTTCTGGCGCGACGCGACCCGATTGCCGCGACATTGCGCTCCATTTTCGAGCGCGTGCGCCGCCAGCCAAAACGCATCGTCTTTGCCGAGGGCGAAGAAGAACAGGTCATGCGTGCCGCCGTCTCCTACGTCAATCAGGGACTGGGCACAGCCCTTCTGGTCGGACGAGAGGATGCTGTGAAAGAAACGGCCAAGGCAGCCGGTGTCGATCTCGACCGCCCTGGTATCGAGATCATCAATGCGCGGCTTTCGAGCCGCAATGCAGCCTATGCCGATTATCTCTATGCGAAATTGCAACGCAAAGGCTATCTCACGCGTGATTGCCATCGCCTGATCAACAATGACCGCAATCATTTCGCGGCCTGTATGGTGGCGCTCGGGGATGCGGATGGCATGGTCACGGGACTGACGCGCAATTACGCAACCTCCCTTGATGATGTGCGCCGGGTGATCGATTCAAAACCCGGCCATCGCGTGGTCGGCGTTTCCATCGCCCTTTGCCGCGGTCGCACCGTCTTCATCGCCGATACGGCCGTGCATGAAAAACCAACCGCCGAGGAACTTGCGGATATCGCGGTCGAAGCCGCCAGCATGGCGCGCCGCATGGGTTATGAGCCACGCGTGGCGCTAACGGCTTTCTCGACCTTCGGCCATATGGGTGGGGAAAGTGCTGCACGCGTTCAGGAAGCCGTGCGTATTCTGACCAGCCGTCATGTCGATTTTGAATTCGACGGCGAAATGAGTGCGGATGTGGCGCTCAACCCGAAGCTGATGGAGCAATATCCGTTCATCCGCCTGTCGGGTCCGGCCAATGTCATCGTCACGCCCGACAATCATTCCGCATCCATTGCCGCCGATATGTTGCAGGAACTGGGAGGCGCGACCATCATCGGCCCGCTTCTGGTCGGACTTGATCGTCCAGCACAGATCATGACGATTGGCGCAAAAGATTCCGATATCGTCAATATGGCGGTCATCGCCGCCTATAATGCGACCAATTGATCGGTTCCTCGTTGATTGACAAAAGGCCGGGCTTCATGTCCGGTCTTTTGTTTTGGATGTTCATATTTGGCAAAAGCAGCTATAGGAAAGCGGCACCTCATAAACCGGACATGATAGCCGCATGCGCACCCACGAGCTAAAGCTGGAAGAGATCGTCAATCCCGAGACTTTGCGCCGCAAGATCGTGGAGCTTGCGGAAGCAACGGAAGAAAACTATGCAAGTTCTTCCGTGCGCAAGATGGTGTTGGAGGTCCTCAAAGACGCGCTCATCCGCGGGCGGGCCAATGCGGAAGCCATGCTGATGAAGGATGGCGGCGGCACCTTATGCGCCAGACGCCTTTCCTGGCTCATGGACACGCTGATTGCGGCCTTGTTCGAGTTCGCCTCGACCAAGGTTTATCAGAGCGTCAACCCGTCGAAAGCCGAGAGCATGGCGATTGTCGCGGTCGGCGGTTACGGGCGCGGCGGCCTGGCGCCCGGCTCCGATATCGATCTGCTGTTTCTGCTACCCTACAAGCAGACGCCATGGGGCGAGCAGGTCGCCGAATATATACTCTACATGCTCTGGGACATGGGGCTGAAGGTGGGGCACGCCACGCGCAATGTCGATGAATGCATGCGTCTCGCGCGCGAGGACATGACCATCCGCACCTCGATACTGGACGCGCGCTTTTTGACCGGCAACCGCGATCTGTTCGACACGCTCATTACCCGCTTCGATGAAGAGGTGGTCAAGGACACCGGGCCGGAATTCATTCAGGCCAAGCTTGCCGAGCGCGATACGCGCCACCGCAAGGCAGGCGAAACGCGCTATCTGGTCGAACCCAATGTGAAAGAGGGCAAGGGCGGGCAGCGCGATCTGCACACGCTGTTCTGGATCGCCAAATATTTTTATCGCGTCAAATCGAAAGAAGAGATCGTCAGGCGCGGCGTGCTTTCGCGCAGCGAACTGCGGCTGTTCAACAAGGCCGAAGATTTTTTATGGGCCGTGCGCTGCCACATGCATTTCGCGACGCTGAAAGCCGAGGAGCGGCTCTCGTTCGACATCCAGCCGGAAATCGCCGAACGACTGGGCTATACCGCGCATCCGGGCCAGAATTACGTCGAACGCTTCATGAAGCATTATTTTCTGGTGGCCAAGCAAGTGGGCGATCTCACCCGCATTCTCTGTGCGGCATTGGAAGAACAGCACGCCAAGCATGTGCCGGGCTTCAACCGGGTTTTCCTCACTTTCTCGCGACGCAAGCGCAAGCTTTCGCCCGATGGCAATTTTATTTCCGAAAATCACCGCATCAACATCGCCGGACCCGACGTTTTCAAAAACGATCCCATCAATATCATCCGTATTTTTCATCTCGCGGACAAGCATGGACTGGAATTTCATCCCGATGCGATGCAGAGCCTGACCCGCTCTCTCAAACTCATCAATGGGGAATTGCGCGAGAATACTGAGGCCAACCGGCTGTTTCTCGACATCCTCACCTCGCCGCGCAACCCGGAACTCATCCTGCGCCGCATGAACGAATCGGGGGTTTTGGGCAAATTCATCCCCGATTTCGGCAAGATCGTCGCCATGATGCAGTTCAATATGTATCACCATTATACGGTGGACGAGCATCTGCTGCGCTGCATCCGGGTTCTGTCGGAGATCGACCATGGCGATCTGGAAAACGAGCACCCGCTGGCCAACCGCCTGATGACCACCGTCAAGCACGACCGCAACCTGCTTTATGTCGCGCTGCTCCTGCATGATATCGCCAAGGGACGCCCGGAAGATCATTCCATTGCCGGTGCGCGTATTGCCCGCAGGCTTTGCCCGCGCTTCGGGCTTTCGCTCGCCGAGACGGAAACCGTCGAATGGCTGGTGCGCGAGCATCTGACCATGAGCATGGTGGCGCAATCGCGCGATCTCAACGACCGCAAGACCATCGTCGATTTCGCCGACACGGTGCAGACCATGGAGCGGCTCAAGCTCCTCCTCATCCTCACCGTCTGCGACATCAAGGGCGTGGGCCCGGGGGTGTGGAACGGCTGGAAGGGACAATTGCTGCGCACGCTGTTCTATGAAACCGAGCTGGTTCTGACGGGGGGCTTTTCCGAACTGCCGCGCACCGAGCGCGACCGGCAGGCCCGCGCGGCATTGAGCGACAAGCTTGCCGACTGGCCGGATGCCGAACGCGAAGCCTATCTCAATCTCCATTACACCAATTATTTCCTGACCGTCAGCCTCGACGATCAGGTGCGCCATGCGGGCTTCATCCGCGATGCCGACAGCAAGGGGCGCGCGCTTGCCACCATGGCCAAGCCGCATACATTCGAGGCGGTGACCGAAATCACCGTGCTTGCGCCCGATCACCCGCGTCTTTTGTCGGTGATCACCGGCGCCTGTGCTGCCGCAGGGGCCAACATCGTCGACGCGCAAATTTTCACCACCGGCGACGGTCGCGCGCTCGACACCATCCTGATCACTCGCGAATTCGACACCGATGAGGACGAGCGCAGGCGCGCCGAGCGCGTCGGCAAGGTGATCGAGGATGTGCTTTCCGGCAAGTCGCATCTGCCGGACGTGCTGGCCAGACGCACCAGGCCGAAAAAAGCCGCGCGGGCGTTCAGCGTGGAACCGCGGGTCGAGATCAACAACACGCTGTCGAACAAGTTTACCGTCATCGAAGTGGAAGGCCTCGACCGGCCCGGTCTTTTGTCGGAACTGACCGGCCTTATTTCCGATTTGTCGCTGGATATTGCGTCAGCCCATATCACCACCTTTGGCGAAAAGGTCATCGACAGTTTCTACGTAAAAGATCTCGTCGGACATAAAATTTCCAGTTCCAGCCGCCAGAGTGCCATAAGGCGCAAGCTTCTTGCGCTGTTTGGTCATGAGAATGGCGCAAAACGCGTTGCAGCATAGGCAGCCCATAAGGCCCGGGACCAAACAGCTAGATATGATCATAGGCATTGAATAGATGAGTCTCGTCAAAAAGTTCGCAACCGTAGCGTCGGGCACGCTGATGAGCCGCATTTTCGGCTTCACACGCGAAATGTTCATGGCGGCGGCACTCGGCACCGGGCCTGTGGCCGATGCCTTCAATGCGGCTTTTCGTTTTCCCAACACGTTTCGCCGCCTGTTTGCGGAAGGCGCGTTCAATTCCGCTTTCGTGCCGCTCTTTGCCAAGGAAATCGAAAATAACGGCATGGACGGGGCCCGCCGTTTCTCGGAAGAAGTTTTTGGCGTCTTGTTCAGCGTATTGCTGGTCATCACCATCGTCATTGAGCTTTCCATGCCGTTTCTGGTGCGCACGGTGATTGCGCCGGGTTTTACGCAAGACGCGGTAAAATTCGACAATACGGTGCGGCTCGCAACCATCATGTTCCCCTATCTCGCCTGCATGTCGCTGGCGGCCATGATGGGCGGCATGCTCAATTCCCTGCATCGCTATTTTGCGGCCGCCATAGCGCCCGTCTTCCTCAACATCATCCTGATCGGTGTGCTGGCTTACGCGTGGTGGTATGGCCATGACGCGCTGTCGGTCGGCTATGGCCTGTCATGGGGTGTGATGGCGGCGGGCCTTGTGCAGCTCGCCATCGTCTGGATCGCGGTCAGGAATGCCGGCATGAAGATCGGATTTCGCAGACCGCGGCTTACATCCAACGTCAAGCGGCTTCTGGTTCTCGCACTTCCTGCTGCGATCACCGGCGGCATCACGCAGATCAATCTCTTGATCAACACCAATATCGCATCCGGCATGGAGGGAGCGGTGTCCTCGCTCGTCTATGCCGACCGTATCTACCAGTTGCCGCTCGGCGTGGTCGGCATTGCCGTTGCAACCGTGCTTCTGCCCGAACTTTCACGCGCTTTGCGTGGAGGCCATATGGTGGAGGCCGCAAACCTGCAAAACCGCTCGGTCGAGTTCACGCTGTTTCTGACGCTACCTGCCGCAGCAGCCCTTCTCGTCATGTCCGAACCCATTGTCCGGCTTCTCTTCGAGCGTGGGCAATTCGGCTGGCAATCGACGCTGATTGTTTCCTCCATTCTGGCCATTTACGGCCTCGGACTTCCGGCTTTCGTTCTGATCAAGGCGTTTATTCCCGGCTTTTTCGCGCGCGAAGACACGCGCACGCCGATGATTTTCGCGGGCATCTCCGTGATCGTCAATGTTTCGCTGGCGCTCACCCTGTTTCCACGTCTCGGCCCCGTCGGCATCGCCATTGCCGAAATCGTCGCCGGATGGGTCAATGCGGCGCTACTCTTTGCAACCCTTGTGCGGCGCGGACACTGGGGACGCGATGTGCCGCTTTTAAACCGCATACCGCGATTGATGATCGCAACCGCCGTCATGGCGCTGGGCGTGCATTTCGCAGTCAGCCATTTCACCGATACGCTGTCCTCAGCCGCCCCTCTCATGCTGCGCGCCTCGACATTGGGTGCCATCGTCCTTGGCGCGATGATCGTCTATTTCGCGCTGGCCTTTGCGTTGGGGGGAGCCAACATGGCCATGATCCGGCGCAACGTGAAGCGTGGCGGCGCCAAAACGCCGTCGGATAATTCGCAATAATTGCCCTTGAAAGCTGCAAGGACGTCTGCGAAAACACGCGCATTCAAAACGCCTTTGCTCTCCACCGGCAAAGGCATATTTTCAGGAACCCATCATGAGCACGTTCAGACCGCTTGTCTTCTCCGGCGTCCAGCCGACCGGAAATCTTCACCTCGGCAATTATCTGGGGGCGATCAAGCGGTGGGTCGAGGTGCAGGAAACCCACGACTGCATCTATTGCGTGGTGGACATGCACGCGCTGACCGTGTCACCCGATCCGGTCGAACTCATGCAATCCACCCGCGAGGTGACGGCTGCGTTTCTCGCCGCGGGGATCGATCCGAAAAAGAGCATCGTCTTCAACCAGAGCCGCGTGCGCCAACACGCGGAACTGGCATGGGTGTTCAATTGCGTGGCGCGCATGGGCTGGATGAGCCGCATGACGCAGTTCAAGGACAAGGCCGGCAAGGACCGCGAAAACGCCTCGCTGGGCCTATTCGCCTATCCAAGCCTGATGGCAGCCGATATCCTGCTTTATCGCGCAACGGCCGTGCCTGTGGGCGAGGACCAGAAGCAGCATCTGGAACTGACCCGCGATATCGCGCAGAAATTCAACAATGATTATTCCGACCGCATCGCGGCACTGGGCATCGGCGTCGATATGGCGGTGGGCGACGAGACGGTGTCGGGGTTCTTTCCGCTGACCGATCCGATGATTTCGGGGCCTGCCATGCGCATCATGTCGCTGCGCGACGGCACCAAGAAAATGTCGAAATCCGACCCGTCCGACCTCTCGCGCATCAACCTGATCGACGATGAGGAGACGATCACCAAAAAGATCCGCAAGGCCAAGACCGATTCCGATGGCCTGCCATCCGAAATTGACGGTCTTTCTGGTCGGCCGGAAGCCGACAATCTGGTCGGGATTTATGCAGCGCTCGCTTCTCAATCGAAGGAAGATATTTTGGGCGAATTCGGTGGACGCCAGTTTTCCGAATTCAAGGCGGCGCTGGCCGATCTGGCGGTCGCCAAACTCTCGCCCATCACCCATGAAATGCGCCGTCTGGTCGCCGAGCCCGCGCATATCGATCAGGTTCTGCGGGAGGGTGGCGAACGCGCAAGCGTGATCGCCGAAGAAAACATGCGCCATGTGCGCGACATTATCGGCTGGCTTCAGGACTGAAAAATCCATGCTGCCCGCTTGCGGGCGCTCGTCTGGAGTGGCAGATTGCAACCATGGTATCCAGACGACTTAGCCGGGAAGCCGGTCACCGCCGAAAATTTCTTGCCGTCATTGACGAAACGCCCGAATGCGAGCGTGCGGTCGCCTATGCGGCGCGGCGCGCAAAAAATACGGGCGGCTCGCTCGTGTTGCTGTTCGTGATCGATAATTCCGATTTCCAGCAAATACTGGGCGTGGGCGAAATCATGCGCGCGGAGGCCGAAGAGCGCGCGCGGGCGACATTGGAAAAATTCGCCGCCAGCCTGCGCGAGCAACAAGGCATCGAGCCGGAACTGAGCATCCGCGAAGGCGAGACGGCGCAGGAATTGCTTAGCCTGATCGAGGAAGATCAGGATATCGCCATTCTGGTGCTGGCGGCGGGTTCGGGCAAGGACGGCCCTGGCCCTCTGGTGCAGTCTTTGGCCGCGCGTGCGCAGTTTCCCATCCCCGTGACCGTGATCCCGGCGACGCTCTCGGACGAAGACATTGATGCGGTGACCTGATCACCCTATATTGAAGGGGCTTCAAGCGCTCATCCTGCCGCGACACTTGCTTCGCGGCGTGGACAGGTTTATTGGAATGGTTTTAGATTAGAGCATGTCCAGCAGGATCGTGAAGCGGTTTTGCCTGAGGCAAATGCTTTAAAACACATAATCACAGCGGAGAACGCGCATGTTCATCCAGACCGAGACCACGCCCAACCCGGCGACCCTGAAATTCCTGCCCGGCAAGGTCGTGATGCCGGAAGGCACCGCCGATTTCCGCGATGCGTCCAGTGCTGGAACCACCTCGCCGCTGGCCGCGAAGCTTTTTTCGGTTCCCGGCGTGACTGGCGTTTTCTTCGGCTATGATTTCATCACCGTCACCAAGGAAGATGGCGAATGGCAGCATCTGAAGCCTGCCATTCTTGGCACGATCATGGAACATTTCATGTCGGGCGCGTCAGCCATGGCGGGTAACGCCAATGCAGATGCTGGAGCCGAGCATGGCGACGAAGAATTTTTTGATGAAGCCGATACGGAACTGGTTGAGACGATCAAGGAACTGATCGAAACCCGCGTTCGTCCGGCGGTAGCCCAAGATGGCGGCGATATCACGTTCCGCGGGTTTGAAAACGGCACGGTCTTTTTGCACATGAAGGGCGCCTGCTCGGGTTGCCCGTCGTCTTCGGCAACGCTCAAGCACGGCATCCAGAACCTTCTGCGCCATTTCGTGCCGGAAGTGCAGCAGGTCGAGCAGATCTGATCTTCATGATTACCGATCACAAAAAGGCCGCGTGAAGCGGCCTTTTTGTTGAGCGCAAGAGAACACAGCTTATTGCTTGACGATGACCTTGGCACCCTGTTCCGCGCGCTCGTAAAGGTCGATAATGTCCTGATTCATCATACGGATACAGCCCGATGACATCGATTTTCCAATCGACCACCATTCCGGCGTACCATGAATGCGGTAGCCCGTATCGCCGCCCTTGTTGAAGAGATAAAGCGCGCGCGCGCCGAGCGGGTTTTTCAGACCCGGTCCCATGCCGGTGCGATAGCGGGCGAGTTCCGGCTGGCGCTTGATCATTGCTGAAGGCGGCGTCCATGTCGGCCATTCGCGCTTCATGGCGACACGAGCGGTTCCCGACCAGCCAAAACCTTCGCGGCCCACACCGATGCCGTAACGCATCGCCTTGCCATCAGGCATCACCAAATAAAGGAATTTTTCGCGGGTATCGACAATGATCGTGCCAGGCACTTCGCTGGTCTGAAAGCTGACGATCTGGCGACGAAACTGCGGCGCGATCTTTTCGCTCGGGATTGCGGGAATGGTGTAACCAGCGTCGCTGACCGAGGTATAGGACGCCGTATAGAAGGTTCCGCCCACCGTTGAGCAGCCCGCCAATGCGCCCGCCAGAAAGAGTGCTGTCGTCAGTTTAAGGACGCGAGAAGCCATGCATTCCCCCAAAATTAAATCCAGAATCAAGCTGTGCCGTCATGAGCGCGAATCGCCCGTTTGAGCGCGATTGTGCGGTAGTATTGTTAACCATGCGTTAACCGTAAATTGAAAAATTCTTTATTTTGCCATAAATTCGCATTTCTTTGCCATAATTGACCCCCCTTTCGCATAAGTTCGCCTTATTTTATGCTGTGTTTTTGATTGTTTACCGCCCGGATGCATCATTTTTCAGATGGAAAGCGCCCGGTTGGAAGACGAATGAAAACGCCATGCCGAAACGGCACGGTTGCGGTTCGCAAAACCGGGCGGCTTGAAAAACAGCCGGAGACGAATCAGCCCTTGAGGATCAACGCGGGGCGCGTTTGGCGAGAATGCGTTGCAGGGTACGGCGATGCATATTGAGGCGGCGGGCGGTTTCCGAAACATTGCGCTCGCACATCTCATAGACGCGCTAGATATGCTCCCAGCGCACACGATCCGCCGACATCGGATTTTCCGGCGGCGCGACCTTCTCGCCCGGACGGCG
>JAATGD010000176.1 GCA_015654965.1 Hyphomicrobiales bacterium | reverse complement strand
CGACATTGATGGAGCCGCCAAGCGCATTGCGGCCAAAGGTCGTGCCTTGTGGACCCTTGAGGACCTCGATGTGGTCCACATCAAGCAATGGCGCATTGATCCCCGAAAGGCTCGTGGGAATCTCGCTCGTCGAGAATCCGACTGTGCTGTCGAGCGGGTTCTGAGCCGAGCCGAGCACAGCGATGCCGCGCATGGTCAGATAATTTTCGCCAAAACGACCATAGTCGACAAACAAGGTGCCTGGCGATTGCCGGGCGATCTGGGATAGCGGATCGAGCGTAGAGGGCTGCACCTGTTCCGGCGTCAGGACCATGGTCGCTACGGGCAGCGTCAGATCCCTTTCGTTCTGCTTGCGCGCCTGGATGACGATTGTGTCAAGCACCGTCACGCCGCCCGGTTGCGTTACATCTTGGGCGAGGACTGGCGTTAACGCAGCCCAGCCTGGCACGGCCAGGAAAATCGCCGCACCGCATGAAAGCAAACGTTTTGAATTTGAATGCACCATATCCCCTACCTGCGAAAAGTTCACGCCACTAGGCAGCAGTGAAAAACATGACTATATCTGTCATGTAATATTGGGTGGCACTGAGTCGGACAATCACGCTGCTATTGTCGCCGCAAGCAAAACTATTGTGATCCAAAAAAGTACCTTTGCAACGAAGGAGAGAGCGTGGCTGTGGCGTCGGACCTGATCGGCGATTTCTCTATCAGCGGCCTTTTGAGAGAGGCGGCGGAGCGCTCCATCGACGTTTCGTATATTGAAGATGTTTCACCGACCGTGGATAACCCGACAATGTCGGGGATAATGAAGGTGGAGATGATCAGAAATGGCCTGCTGATGTCCGGCTACGATCTGTTTCATCTGGCCGATTTTGAACTGGCGACGAAGATGGACAGTTCCGTCTTCTGCGGCCTGCTGCTTGATGGAGAAAGCGCGCCGCTGGTGATTGATGATTGTTGCACCATTGACCACAAGCCCCAATGTGTCCAGATCCTTGGTTTTGGCGATCCAGTTACATTGCGCAGGCGCTGTGGGCACGGCTCGCGGGCCAGAGCGTTCGGCATCACGCTGCGTCCCGAGTTTCTCGAACAGTTCGGAGAGGATATCGATGACAGTGCGCTGGACTCGTTTCGCGAATTTCTGACACCAGGGCTTCATCGCTCAACACTGCCATGGTTGCCCAAATTGGTCGCTATTGGCAACAATGTCATAAACCATTCCTATTCGGGGGTGCTAAGCCGCTTCTATCACGAGAGCCTGGCATTGCGATTTCTGATAGAGGTTGCCGTGTCATTGAACGATCAGACCAGAGCCTATGCGGCAATCGGCAGAATTCCTTATGACCGGGCGAACCAGGCGCGCGAGATACTTGACCGCAACCTGATCGATCCCCCGAGAGCACTTGATCTGGCGAGGCAGGTTGGCATCAACCTGACGACACTTCAGGCAAATTTCAAGGCGGCGTTCGGGACCACAATCTTCGGTTACGTGCGGATGCGACGGTTGGAATTGGGCCGGTTGCTCATAATGGATCATGGATTGCGCATCGCTGAAGCAGGCCTCAGAGTAGGCTTCTCAAATGCAGCTGCCTTTACAGCGGCTTACCGAAAACATTTCGGCAGACCACCAACCAGCGATATAAAGCGCACGCATTAGCATCGAAAACGATTTGCGATGTCGCAATGGTTTTCCTCGATGAGGCAATAGTAGTTGCGTTGCACACCATAAATCATGCCGATAATCATGATCAAGATATTCATGTTTTCGGCTGAAGGCGACCACACCAGCCGTTTTAGCAGGTGACGAATGGCGCGCGGATTCAACTACAAGCTTACAAAGGCGTTTGGCGCCACAGAACATGTCATGACCGTTCTTTCGGTTCGCGACATCACGCCAGGTTTCAGGCGCATCCGCTTTCATGCTCCAACGATAATCGATGGACGCGAGACACCCACGGCCAGCTTCATTAGAATGTGGGCGCGCGATCTCGATGACCCCGACAAGATGCAGCAGCGGGGTTACACGCTGGTCGATCCTGATCCCGAAACCGGCGAGGTTTCGTTCGATTTCGTCCTGCATAAGCCTGCGGGACCTGCCGGCCATTGGGCGGCCAATGCCAAGCCCGGCGATACGATCACCGCCTCCTACATGTCTTTCACCAAATTCGAGGTGCCGGACCCGGAACCCGAAGGCTACCTGCTGCTTGGCGACCCTTCCGCTATTCCAGCGATCAACGGGATTCTCGACGTTCTTCCACGCGATGCGCAGGTCGTGGTCATTCTGGAAATCATCTCTGACTGGGATGAAAATATCCCGATTAGCGATCATCCCGGTGCGACGGTCACATGGGTACCAAAGCACATCCCAAGTCGCCTCGGCTCGGCCATACCGACTCGCGACTGGTCGAACTGGCTGGCATGGCTGGCAGGCGAGTCAAAGACCGTCAAGGAGGTCCGGGCTCTTCTCAATATGGTGCACGGCTTTCCTCTCGCCGACATTCAGCACCGCGCATACTGGATGCGTGGCAAAGCCATGCGCCTGGCGAAAGAGCGGGAACCCAGCTCACACGACAAAACCGAGAGGACGGATGAACCGGCCCTCGCCTCCACAAATGCGACCGCTGCACAGCCGTCCGGTCGCTGGCGCTCCGAGCGAGGCAAGGCGTTACTCACATCGATCCGCTGGAAATTACGTGTTGCGGGGGTGATGCAGGCTCTCATATCGATCACGCAGTTGATCCCCTTCATTCTGCTGGCGGAGATCGGACGTCGGTTGCTCAATGGCCAGCGGGAGTGGGAAGCTTTTCGGCTAGTTGTGTTTGGCGCCCTGGCTTCCTTCGCCGGCGCTGCGTTTTTGTCGGCATTGCTGATGGTATGGCTGCACGCGGTGGATGCGAATTTCGGACGCGATCTGCGCCGTTCGATCGTTGCCAAACTGGCGCGCCTGCCGCTTGGCTGGTTCAGTGATCGCAATTCGGCTGCGGTGAGACAGGCGGTTCAGGAAGATACCGGAAGACTGCACTACATGGTCACGCACGCCGCTCCCGATTTTGTCGCAGGAGCAATTACGCCGGTAGTCGTTATTTTATATCTATTCATGGTCGATTCCGGCCTCGCCGCAATTCTGTTCATACCAATTTTCGTGATGATCTGGCTCTACAGTATCATGATGCGGGACAATGGCGACAATCTCGCCCGCGTAGCGGACTGGACCAAGAAGGTCAACGCCACGGCGTCCGCTTTCGTTGGCGCGCTGGCGGTGGTGCGGGTGTTCGGCGGGGATGGCAAGGAATTGCGTCAAGCGCTGAGAGGCCAGCTCGACTTTCTGAACGGCTGGCAACACCCCATGGCGCCAACCAAGGCCTTGTCCCAACTGGTCATTCAGCCCCAGATATTCCTATTGCTGATCGTCGCGGTCGGCATGCTGAAAATCGCATACGGAGGGATGACGCCAGCCGAACTGCTTCCATTCATTTTTCTTGGCACAGCGTTTGGAACCCAGATTCTGGCTGCGCTCTACGGTATCACGCCCATGCGTGAGGGGCGCGCGGCAGCACGGCGAATTGGCGTATTACTGGAAGAGAAGGAACTCGATCAAAGCAAAAATATCGGTGAACTTCCTCAGGGTGCACTAGGCTTGAGTTTCAACGGCGTAACCTTTGGCTATCGCCCGAGGGTTCCCGTACTGCACGATATCAATCTGGACCTTAAACCAGGCTCAATGACGGCGCTTGTCGGTCCGAGCGGTGCTGGGAAATCGACCTTGGCTCTGCTCCCAGGACGTTTCCACGATGTGACCGGCGGAACGATCAAGCTAACCTTCGAGGGCAAGGAGGTCGATATTCGCCACTTGCGTCCCGATGTTCTGCAGGGTTGCGTAGGCTTTGTGTTTCAGGACGTACAACTCATCAAGGGAACGGTCCGAGAGAACATCGCACTGTCTGCTCCGGATGCCACCGATGCTGAAATCGAGGCTGCCGCACGGGCAGCCCAAATCCACGAGCGCATAGGGCGCATGCCGCGGGGATATCTCAGCATTATAGGCGAAGACGCGTACCTCTCTGGCGGGGAAGCCCAGCGGCTCTCCATCGCTCGTGCGCTGCTTGCCGATCCATCAGTCCTCATCCTCGACGAAGCGACCGCTTTTGCCGACCCCGAATCCGAGCATCTGGTCCAGCAGGCGATCGGCAATCTGGTAAAGAACCGGACGGTGCTGATCGTTGCACACCGCCTCCATACCATCGTTGGCGCCGACTGTATCGCGGTCATGAGCAATGGACGAATAGTCCAGCGCGGCAGGCATGAGGAACTGCTGGCCCAAGACGGGCTTTACAGAGAATTGTGGAATGCCGGTGAGGAGATTGCGGCATGAATTTCGCCCTGCCCGCCGAAGCCCGGCAGAAGCTTGTACCCTATAGCGTGCTTGTCATGTTCGCTGCGGCTGCGCGATCAGCCTCGGCGCTGATCCTCGTTCCCCTCCTCGGCACTATCTACACGGACGGTCCCGGAGCAGCCGTTGGTTGGCTCGGAGCGCTGGCCGCCAGCGTTCTGGCGGGATGGATCGCCGAGATGAGACTCATGGGTTACGGCTTCGAGATTTCCTACGATACAGCGGCAAACACCAATGAGAGGCTCGTCGATCATTTGCTTGCAATTCCGATTGGTGAATTCAGCGGCAGGCGGCAGGCAGAGGCGAAGCGAGCGCTGACGGGTCCTGTAGCAGAACTATTCTCGGCCGCGGTCAATCTTGGTGGGCAGATGGGCATCGCAATAGTCATGCCCTTTATGATCGGAATCGGTCTTCTCTTTGTTGCTTGGCCGCTCGGTCTTGCCGCCATCCTTGCAGCGCCTGTCCTGGTCGGAGCGTTGCTCTACGGTGCGCGCCTGATGAGGAATGCCGAAGAGGGATTCTCGTCAGCGTCGGAAGAGGCCGCTGAACGAACCGACGAATTCTCCCGGGCGCAAACAGTACTTCGGGCCGCTGGCCGGACCGGCATTGATGGTACCGCGCTTGGCAGGGCCATTGATATACAGCGCCAAACCAGTCTGCACATGGCTATCATGACCATTCCCGGGACATTGCTTTTCACACTGATGATGCAGGCCGTACTGGTCGGTATGATTGCGGTGATCGCATGGATATTCGCAAACGGCAGTATCGATGCAGCGCGAACGGTAGCGCTTATTGTTGTCGTGACCCGGTATGTCGAGCCATTCAAGTTCCTCTCTGATTTGTTTCCCGCAATCGAATCCGCGCGCGGTGCGTGGCGGCGAACGGCGGACGTTCTTGCGCTGCCTCGATTGCCAAGCCCGACCAGTGACGCCACACCTGAAGCGCCTTCCATTGAACTCAAAAGTGTCAGGTTCGAGCCTAATGGCTCGAAGATTCTCCAAGACGTCTCGTTTCTGGTGGAGCCGGGTACCACGACTGCGATTGTCGGGCCTTCCGGCTCGGGCAAGAGCACGATCCTGTCTTTGATTGCTCGATTCCGCGATGCCGATGCTGGCCAGGTTATCGTTTCCGGACACGATGTGCGCCAATACCTGCCGGCTACGTTGATTTCGCAACTCGCAATCGTGTTCCAGAACGTGCAGCTGTTTGAGGGCAGCATCATCGAGAACATCCGTATCGCGAAACCTGATGCCACCGACGACGAAATCAAGGCCGCCGCAAAGGTGGCGCGTGTGGATGAGATCGTCGCGCGGCTCGGCGGGTGGGAAACGCAGGTCGGAGAAGGAGGTTTGCGGCTATCAGGTGGCGAGAGGCAGCGGGTCAGCTTGGCACGCGCCTTGTTGAAAGACGCCCCCATCCTGCTCCTGGACGAGGCGACGAGTTCGCTCGATCCTGGTAATGAAACCGCCATCGCATCCGCACTCAAGGGCTTTCGCAATCATACCGTGCTCATCGTCGCCCATCGAATGGAGACAATTGCCCATGCAGACAACATCATCTTTGTCGAGGCAGGCTCTATTGTCGAGGCAGGTTCGCGCGAGGCGCTGATCGAGAAGCAAGGCCGTTTCGCCGATTATTGGCTGAGGCGTCGTGAAGCGCGAGAATGGCGATTGGCTGAATAGTTTAGAGCGCATCCCGAAAAGTGTGAAACGGTTTTCGGACAAGACGTGCGTTAAAACAAATAGTTAGAGCACTGATCTGATCCAATCAGATCGAAACGCGCTCTAATGGCTAAAAACGTCATCATAACCTTTATTTCCTGTCGAACTGGAAGTCGTGACAAGACAGCACGACTGAAGGTCCGGAAGAAACCGACACCACGTCACATGTCAGATCGGTGTGCGCACTCCCTTATTCATGGATGAAGGCCATTCGGAAAGTTGCGTCTACCCAGAATTTGGAAAGCTTTGCTCCTTCATTCTGGGTAGGCGATGATGATTATGAACCCGGCGATTCATCCGCCGATGAAATGACCGTGGATATGGTCCACGACATCCCGCCATTGGTTGAATCGATGATGTCCGATTTATGGCGAACCCGCGTCATCACCACAGTGGACCGGAAGGTACTGCGTCATGTTGCAGGCGCGGATGACACGGTCTGGGATCATGAGAACGAACGTGCTTGTCTGACTGGGATAACATTTTCGCTCAAGCCGGAAGCATATCGACCTGCAGGCGGACTCTTGATGTCGTTTACGTCCGAAGATGGCAGGGTGAAACAGCCTGATTATATCGCGCGCCAACCAAGGGGGAAATACGACAAGCCACGGACGGACTCGGGATTGCGTTCGTATCTGGCGTTGCACGGATTCAAGGGCGAGCGCACCTATATAACCGAGCCGCAGAACCTGCCAGCCATGTTCGACCCGACGCCACGGGTGCTGGAGGCTCAACAATTGCTAGAACAGGCCAAGGCCAACACAAAAATCATGCCGCCAGTAATCCGTTGTCCGACTGGTGTCGCAACGGGTGCCATATTTCTAGGTGGCGTTAAGAAACCGAAAACCAGCAACTTGCCGGACCTATGGGGCGCGACGAATCCGATTTTGCGGCACTTTCGGAAACCGCCCGCCGTGTGGTCGAGGAGGTCGGTAGCCGAGGCAATCTCAAATCACTGGGCGTGTCTTTCGGCTATTCGGAAAATTATGCCCATAGGGCCGCACGGCGAATTCTAGGCGCCGCCACAGCGGAAGTTATGGTGCCTGATACAGCCGCCTGCGAACGACAACCTGCAATATCCTGCTGAAGCATAGATTGTGCCAAATCGTGGCTCCGTAGAACGTTATTATTGAAAGGTGAAAGAGAGATGCCCGGCCATACGCCAGGCTTCTTTTTTCCCGAAGGATTAAAATGACAAGTATATTCACCAAAGCCGCGCAGGCGCGATGATCGTCGTTTCGGAGGAATTGCTTCGAGCTATGATGATAATGGCGTCATTGTCAGCATCGAGCAAAAAATCTGGACCTCGGATCGGCTGCCGCTCGCCTTTACTGGTCGCGGAAACCACAGCAGTGTGTCCTTGATCGGCGCTGCTTTGGGTATATTTAGTATAGGCGCAACAACCGATGAGGCGCTTGCCAAGTTTAAGCAAAAGCTTGAAAAGTCGTGGAAAAAAATCAGGTGCCAAGAACAAGTTAGACGGTTTAGTCGTAGGCTATTCTGAAACACAGAGCGCGGTTGCTTTCTATTTTCATACATATCCTGATGCGGATTTTATGCATGGCATACAGCCGATCACATTCTACGAGGTGGACACCGAATTTCTCGGCGCCCCTTCGCCTTCGCCAAGATAGCTGCATGATTCAGGTCTGCCTATGTATTGGCTGCTTAATGGCCTTTCTGAGCATGGCACAACGTTTTTCAATGTGCTGCACCAGAATCCAATGGTGCACTTGGCGCACCCAGATCAGCCGGAACTATATGCTATCGGCGGGCACGTTTATCATGCGGTCATAGGTCGGGATGGCGCGCAGGTTCACCGCCTGCTCCAATGGCTGGACAAGATCGGTGAGAAGATCATTCCGCTGGCAGCTTAACAATGGGGGCGCCCTTCGGGGCGCCTTTATTATGCAGCCGCTAATGATGGCGCAACAGGATTCCGCCTAGCAATTGGCTTGCGCTTTGGCTTAGGCAGCAAACCATCACGCTGTGCTTTCTTTTTAGCTTCCTTGCGCGCGCGGCTTATAGCTGCTTCTTTTTCACGGTTTCGCTTTTCTGAAGGCTTTTCGTAAGCACGACGGGCCTTCATCTCACGGAAAACACCCTCGCGCTGCAATTTCTTTTTAAGGACACGAAGCGCCTGATCAACATTGTTATCTCGGACAAGGACCTGCAATTTATCTCCTGCTGTTTTCAGTTGGCGTTTTTATCGCGCGCAATTCTGGCCGCTCTCAGGCGTTCAGTTTTGGCGTCAATCGCTGTTTTTTCCTGAAATAGGATGGCTTTCGCCGTATGGTCCGTAGTAGCTTTTTTTGCTTCCATACGTGACAAGTTGGGTTTGAACAGTGTGTCTTTGGTGAGTATCAAATTCATTCTGAACTCTCCTCAAAAATGATTACGAGGGGCTTTTTATACGTCTACGTATTCTGGAAAGGCCGCCAGCCGATCGCATTAGTATGTTTGATAACTTGGACCAATCGCTTGAAAGCATTCTCACAATACCATCCGTATCCGACACGTCAGGTTGCTTCACCTCCAGAGCGTCTTTCTGTCGTATTATGCTGATGATATGCGAAGAATGATGTCTAGGGGTTTCCATATGAGCCTCTGTGTTTTACCGCTCCCTCAGTTGAGCGTTTAAAATAAAAAAGGCCGGGCAAACCCGACCTTTCAATCGTCTCAACAATCAGTGCCAGTACATCCGTGGTCAAAGATCAGAGACAATTCCATTAGGCAGCTTGCAGATTACAGGCCGACATCTTGCCCGACTTCATGTCACGCTCCAGATCATATCCAATCTTCTGGCCTTCAACAATTTCGCGCATTCCGGCGCGTTCGACGGCAGAAATATGGACGAAAGCGTCAGCGCCGCCATTGTCCGGCTGAATAAAACCAAAGCCTTTTGTAGAATTAAACCATTTAACTGTGCCAGTGGTCATAACAAACCCTTTCATAGCAATAAAGATAACCGAATGCGAAAGCAAACGAATGATTAAAACGATTTTTTAAAGGGAGTGTTCGGTCAGCGCACGGTGCTAATCATGCAATAAGCAAAGCTCATCAAGAAAATATCGATAAATGATATTTAGGATTAATTTACAAATATGTCAAGTTTTATTTATTTCCATCAAGATAAATCATAAAAACTATGTGCAAATTCTATGGGTATAGATTTGTCACGATGTTCCAAAAGACGCAGTTGCGAACGGAAACGGCGGCACAGGTAAAGTTTGATCATGCATGACACCCGACATGAATTTCCGCAGGACCAAGACTGATTGCTGTTCAAGAGGCCCTGAAAGCGGCCTCATGCGAGAAGTCACATATCCGGCTTTTGCCATCATTAGTTTCAGGACACGATTGCTAGTATGGAAATCACCAAGATAAATATTGGAAGACATATCGTCCTCCTTTCGGTTTGCGGGCGCGGACTGTTGAAGCGGGCCCGTATATATATAATCTATTGGATAATTAGAGTGTGTGTCCTCACCACACATAGCAAGCGATCAATTAAGGTCAATTGAAGGCAGTCGAAAGTTAGGCTTTGCTATTTCGGTTAGTTGTCCTGTTTGTATTCCACAGTCTTTAACTAAATAAGTAAATCTTCAAGATTTACATTTTTTACATCTATAGAAAATCCGTACAGGTGCTTAAGTGTTTCGCCAAGCGACCCCGCAGCTGGATAATTTAACACTTTCTCTTTTATTAAATATAATATTTTGTCCGTAATAGGTATTTCTTTTCTATGCGGCACGTTGGACTCCTAAAAAGCGACACAGCAACAACGTACGCTTCTTGGTTTTGTTTCTATAAAACGGCTTTCTCGCAGAGAAAAGCGCCCCGAATGGAGCTTAAATATTAGCTGGTATGGCAATCTCTTGAGCACCAATAACAGCCATTGGATTGACTAAATAGGCTTTAGCGGCTGTGACAGTCGAGGTGCAGCTATAATGCCGGCCCAGATCCCTCCGATTTGAAGGTAGGTAGATGCACGTCATTGTATGCACTTCATGATCACCGCTTCCTCTGCGCGTGTTGCTGCCTCATTGGCTTCTTGTATGGATTTTTGAATTTGTGTTTCTGTTATCGTACTCTTGCCGTCATATCCACCTTGCGCCCGCTCACCAATCGTAATGGGAGGCATCATGAAATATGCCGCGACAAGGGCTGCGCCGATTATGGCTATAATTATGAGTGGCCGCATGAAATTCTATTGCGCCTGGTTTTGCTGCGGCTGGGACTGGGGCTGCGAAGCCTCAGTCGGTGCCGGTATGGGCTGCTGAGGCGTTGTTTCAGGCTGTTCGGCAAGAACTTCATTCGTCTTCGCCTTGATCTCTTCAGCTGTTTGCTGGCTGATCAGGCCTTGAGACACGGCGAAACCTACGATGACTGCAATGATTGCGCCAACAAGCGCGGCTTTCAGATTCGGGGTCATACGGGGATTTTCCTTATTCCTATCGCGTAAACCCCACCCATTATTCCGATCTCTATATAATATATAACCCATATCGGGCTGCATTACCATTGCCTGCACCAGTTCGGGAACGCCACTGGTGACAACGGCTTTGGCTTGGCGGTAGGTTTCCGGGTTACCGAAACTTGCGCGCTCGGCGGCGATCTCCTTGGCAGGCTTGGCAAAATTTTGCCGACCCTCGGAATACTGGTTGGTGCCTATGCGATTGCCGATTTCGGCTGTGATCGCGTCGGCAATCGCCACCCCCTCGCTCGGGGTGAAATCCTTGCGGACCATCTGCGAGACTGGTAGGAGAATTTTTTCCACCAGTCTCGCCCTCATTTATCTCCTCCCAAATCACCTTACAGCGCGCAATATGTGCCGCTTCTTCGGCTGGGGACAGGTTCTGGAGGGATGTAGCGGCAAGGGCGTAAGGGCTGGGGTAAATTCAACACTCGTGTTGGATTTGAACCAAATTCAGTTGCCACGTGCATAAATGCATCTGTGTACCGACAAGGGGGCTCCTCGTTGTGGTCATCAAACGGCGTTGTATGGTTTACCGGATGCGGGAATTGGGTATGTTTCGGGGAAGGGAATGCTCAGCCCTTAGATGGCGCTCAGCTTTCGGAAAGGTATGGGCGATATTTAACCCGCCTTAATCCCCTGTCGTCATAGTCAACAATATCAATCACGCTCCACGTATCTAGCGTGGAAGGTTTGAACACGGCTTTACCGTTGCGTGTTATCTCAAAGGGACGCGCACCTGTCTTTCGGTCGTTCCAAGATATCCGGCACCCGCCGACGATAACGAAATGTACCGGCTGCGGTCCTCTGCACGTATTTCAAGACAAGCCCCATGCGTCCCTTCCTATGTAACGGAAGGAACCCTTAGATACTGAATTTATTGATAAATAAGCACAATTACGAACGTAATGGCTCCCCGGGCCAAATCCATACCCATGAACTTATCAACCAAGACGTAAACTCAGACTACATGAATAATCATTTATTCTCAATATATTATAATGTTGTTGCCATAATAGACAATATGGATTATCCATTATAGCAACCCTACAAGGTTAGGAAAGATATTAGGAATAAAGGTTTGACTCCCCGTGGCCCGCAACCTCCTCACTGTCAAGGAAATAGATAATAGTGAAAAATCGAAGCTGCGTGACGGGGACGGGCTTTGGCTTCATAAATCCAAGACCGGCACGCGCTCATGGGTTTTCATTTATATTCGTCAAGGCCGCAGGCGGGAAATGGGACTAGGCCCTTATGGCAGCGG
>JAATGD010000329.1 GCA_015654965.1 Hyphomicrobiales bacterium | reverse complement strand
GTCAGGTCGTCGCGCGGCGCCAACGGCCAATTGTCGCGGCCCCAGGAGGCGCCTTCGGCGTTTTTCCGGACGTCGTCCGGGGTGTCTTTCAGGCTCTTGAAGAACTCCTGCCACTCGGCATCGACCGAGCCGGGGTCCTGTTCATAGCGGGCGTAGAGATCGTCGATGTAGGCGGCGTTGGTGCCCTGCAGGAACGAGGAGAGGGCAAATGCGGCATTCGCGTCTTGGCGAGACATGATTGCGTCCTGGTGATTTCGACTAGCGCATGGAAAACGGCGCAATGGCCGATCCGGATACCGGATCAGCATGATAGGAGGCCTTTTACCCTATATGGGACGAATCTTCTCGCCCAAAAGAACCAAGTGTTGAATTAGGATTTCAATTTTTCGACGAGGGTCTTTCCGAGCCGCGCCGGCGACGGCGAGACGGTAATTCCAGCGGATTCCATTGCCGCGGTCTTGGAACCGGCGTCGCCCTTGCCGCCCGAAATGATCGCTCCGGCATGGCCCATACGGCGGCCGGGAGGGGCGGTGACGCCGGCGATGAAACCGACCATCGGCTTCTTGCGGCCGCGCTTGGCTTCGTCCTTGAGGAACTGCGCCGCATCTTCTTCCGCCGAACCGCCGATTTCACCGATCATGACGATCGACTTGGTTTCCTCATCAGCGAGGAACATTTCCAAAACGTCGATGAACTCGGTGCCCTTGACCGGATCGCCGCCGATACCGACAGCGGTGGTCTGGCCAAGACCCTCGTTCGAGGTCTGGAACACTGCTTCATAGGTAAGCGTGCCGGAGCGCGATACAACACCCACCGAGCCCTTCTTGAAGATATTGCCCGGCATGATGCCGATCTTGCATTCTTCAGGGGTCAGGATGCTGGGGCAGTTAGGACCAAGCAGGCGCGATTTCGAGCGTTCCAGACGCTCCTTGACGCGCACCATGTCGAGAACCGGAATGCCTTCGGTGATGCAGACGATGAATGGAACTTCCGCCTCGATCGCTTCGATGATCGCATCCGCAGCACCCGCAGGCGGAACATAGATCACGGAAGCATCCGCGCCTGTGCGTTCCTTGGCTTCGGCAACAGTTGCGAAGATTGGAAGTTTTTCGCCCTTGGAACCTTCCCAGGTTTCGCCACCCTTTTTGGGGTGAATACCGCCGACCATCTGCGTGCCGTAATAGGCAAGCGCCTGTTCGGTGTGGAACGTGCCGGTCTTGCCGGTCAGGCCCTGTACGAGAACCTTGGTGTCCTTGTTGACAAGAATGGACATGCCTTAATTCCCCTTCACTGCAGCGACGATTTTCTGCGCCGCATCGTCGAGATCGTCAGCCGAAATGACATTCAGGCCCGATTCGTTGATGATCTTCTTGCCCAGTTCCACATTGGTGCCTTCAAGACGCACAACCAGCGGAACCTTGAGGCCGACTTCCTTGACCGCAGCAATCACGCCTTCGGCGATCACGTCGCACTTCATGATGCCACCGAAAATATTGACCAGAATGCCTTTGACGGCCGGGTCGGCGGTGATGATCTTGAAAGCTGCCGTCACCTTCTCCTTGGAAGCGCCGCCACCCACGTCGAGGAAGTTGGCAGGCTCTGCGCCGTAGAGCTTAATGATATCCATCGTTGCCATGGCAAGGCCTGCGCCATTGACCATGCAGCCGATATTGCCGTCGAGCGCGACATAGGCGAGATCGTGCTTGGAAGCCTCGATTTCCTTTTCGTCTTCTTCGGAAAGGTCACGCAGTTCCTGGATATCGGCATGACGGAACAACGCATTGCCGTCGAACGACACTTTGGCGTCGAGAACGCGCACGCGACCATTCTTCATGACGATGAGCGGATTGATTTCCAGAAGGCTCATGTCCTTCTCGGTGAAAGCCTTATAGAGGATCGGGAACAACTTTACGCCGTCTTCGCGGGCTTCGCCTTCAAGCTTGAGCGCATCGGCAAGCTTGGAGGCGTCCTGATCGGTCACGCCCTTGGCAGGATTGATGGCGACGGTCACGATCTTTTCAGGCGTTTCCTCGGCAACGGCTTCAATGTCCATGCCGCCTTCGGTGGAAACCACGAAAGCAGGACGTCCGACCGTACGGTCGATCAGGATCGAGAGATAAAGCTCGCGGTCGATATCGGCACCATCTTCGATATAAAGACGGTTGACCTGCTTGCCAGCGGGACCAGTCTGCTTGGTGACGAGCGTGTTACCGAGCATTTCCTTCGCATTGGCAACCACTTCCTCGATGGACTTTGCAAGACGAACACCGCCCTTTGCGTCCTGGGGAAGTTCCTTGAACTTGCCCTTGCCGCGTCCGCCAGCATGAATCTGGCTTTTGACGACATAAAGCGGTCCGGGAAGCGTCTTCGCCCATTCTTCCGCCTGTTCGACGGAATAGACAGCCACACCATTGGCGATCGGTGCGCCGTAGGTGTGAAGCAGGCGCTTGGCCTGGTATTCATGAATATTCATACGGATGCCCTTACGTTTTCGAGCTGATGTAAATCGTCATTGACATAAATTTGGTGAATAGTGAGGCTATCAAGCCCAGAATTGCTAAGGCCAATATCTTCACGCATTGCTAGCAAGACTTCACCAATTCCCTTCAAAGTTACCTTAAAGTCTACAGCATCTCCTGCATTCATTCTCCAATGGCATAGAGCTTTGATTACTTTCGGAGAGCCATAGAGCAGGACTCCTTGATTCAAAGACATGAACTTCACTTGAAGTTCTTCTGAGGCGAGATCCTCATTCAGATTGCATTTTTGCTTCGTTCTCTTCAAAACATCGAACACGATGTCAAAAAAAATGGAATAAACTTCAATCTTGCTAGCACGATGAGCCTCTTGTCTAGCTTTGGCCCTCTCTCTCCAATACGTAAATACTGCAAGAAAAACAGCAACCAAACCTGCAATAATCGAAGAAGCGACAGCTTTATCTAATCCCAAAATCGACCGAACAGTCCAACTAAAGAATAACCAGCCAATCACCCCAAGAGCAATTAGCAGGACAAATCCTAAAATTGTTGTGCTCAGTCGATTCTGCATGGATACAGCTTATTACTTGAGGGACGGAGCGATGCCGACGCAGGCTTCGCAAAGCCCGGTGACAGATGCCACCGACTTGTCGAATTCGACCTTCTCGTCCTTGTTGAGCTCAATCTCGATCACGCGCTCGACGCCATTGGCACCGATGACGACCGGCACACCGACATAGGTATCCTTGACGCCATATTGGCCGGTGAGCTGTGCTGCGACCGGCAGAACGCGCTTCTTGTCCTTAAGGTAGGATTCAGCCATGGCAATGGCGGAAGCGGCAGGCGCATAGAAAGCCGAACCGGTCTTCAAGAGACCGACGATTTCCGCACCGCCATCACGGGTGCGCTGGATGATCTTGTCGAGCTTTTCCTGTGAGGTCCAGCCCATCTTGACAAGATCGGGCAGCGGAATGCCTGCAACGGTCGAGTAGCGCGCCAGCGGCACCATGCTGTCGCCGTGGCCGCCGAGCACGAATGCGGTGACGTCTTCGACCGAAACATTGAATTCTTCGGCGAGGAAATAGCGGAAACGGGCACTGTCGAGCACGCCGGCCATGCCGACGACCTTGTTGGCGGGCAGTTTGGAGAATTTCTGCAAGGCCCAGACCATCGCATCGAGCGGGTTGGTAATGCAGATGACGAAAGCCTCGGGCGCATATTTCGCAATACCTCTGCCTACCTGCTCCATAACCTTGAGGTTGATACCCAGAAGATCGTCGCGGCTCATGCCCGGCTTGCGCGGCACGCCGGCGGTGACGATGATGACGTCCGAACCTTCGATGGCTTCGTAGGAGTTGGCGCCGGTCAGCTTGGAGTCGAAGCTGTCGACCGGCGAGGACTGCGCGAGATCGAGCGCCTTGCCCTGCGGCGTGCCTTCCGCGATGTCGAACATCACGACGTCGCCGAGTTCTTTCAGGCCGACCAGG
>JAATGD010000388.1 GCA_015654965.1 Hyphomicrobiales bacterium | reverse complement strand
TCAAGACGATCGAACGCTCCGCCTGTCCGACCTGCGGTTCGTGCTCGGGCATGTTCACCGCCAATTCCATGAACTGCCTGACCGAAGCGCTCGGCCTGTCGCTGCCCGGCAACGGCTCGACGCTTGCAACGCACGCCGACCGCAAGCGGCTGTTCGTGGAAGCAGGCCACCTCATCGTCGATCTGGCACGGCGCCATTACGAGCAGGATGACGAAAGCGTTCTGCCGCGCTCGATCGCGTCTTTCCCGGCTTTTGAAAACGCCATGACGCTCGATATCGCCATGGGTGGCTCCACCAATACGGTTCTGCATCTGCTGGCCGCCGCACAGGAAGCGGAGATCGACTTCACCATGGCCGATATCGACCGGCTGTCGCGCCGCGTGCCGGTTCTGTGCAAGGTCGCGCCCGCAGTCGCCAATGTGCATATGGAAGACGTGCATCATGCCGGTGGCATCATGGGCATTCTGGGCCAGCTTGATAAGGCAGGGCTTCTGACGACCGACCTTCCCACCGTGCACACGGAAACGCTCGGCAAGGCGCTCGACCATTGGGACGTGACGCGCACAAAGAGCGACATGGTGCATAAGTTCTATTGCGCCGCCCCCGGTGGTATCCCGACACAGGTGGCTTTTTCGCAGGATCGCCGTTTCGATAACGTCGATACAGACCGTGAAAAGGGTGTCATCCGCGCCAAGGAACACGCTTTTTCGCAAGATGGCGGATTGGCGGTGCTTTACGGCAATCTGGCGGAAGACGGCTGCATCGTGAAGACGGCGGGCGTGGATGATTCCATTCTCAAATTCTCCGGCCCTGCCCGCATTTTTGAAAGTCAGGATAGTGCCGTTCTCGGCATTCTGAACGGCAAGATCAAGGCGGGTGACATCGTGCTGATCCGCTATGAAGGCCCACGTGGCGGACCGGGCATGCAGGAAATGCTCTATCCGACCAGCTACCTGAAATCGAAGGGTCTGGGCAAGGCCTGTGCGCTGATCACCGACGGGCGTTTTTCGGGCTGTTCTTCGGGGCTTTCCATCGGCCATGTCTCGCCGGAAGCAGCCGAAGGCGGCACGATCGGGCTTGTGCGCGAAGGCGATATCATCGATATCGACATTCCCAACCGCAAAATCCATATGGCCGTGAGCGACGCAACGCTGGCCGAACGCCGCATCGAGCAGGAAGCGGCTGGCTTCAAGCCGAAAGAGAATCGCAAGCGCAAAGTATCGACGGCACTGAAGGCCTATGCGGCCATGGCAACCAGTGCCGCCAAGGGCGCAGTCAGGAAGCTGCCGGATTGAGTGATTAAAAAGCAAAAGCCCCACATGCACGGGGCTTTTTCATTTCAAACGCTCATCGTCATGGAAGTGTTTTTGCTACCGCAGGCATCAGGTCATCCCGGACCGATTGCGCTGTGAACGGCCCGACATGCTTGTACAGGATCCGGCCATCGGGGCCGACGAGAAATGTCTCCGGAACGCCATAGACGCCCCATTCAATCGCCGAGCGCCCCTTGCTGTAAGCTCCCACCGCTGCAAAGGGATTGCCGAGTTCGCCTAAAAAACGCCGCGCATTTTCCGGCTCGTCCTTGTAATTCAGGCCCACCACACGCAGGCGCTTGTCTTGGGCGATCTCCATCAGCAGCGGATGTTCCTGACGGCAGGGCACGCACCATGAACCACAGACATTGATAAGCGTGAGCTGACCTTTAAAATCCGCGCTATCAAGCCCCGGCACCGGCATACCATCGCGCAAAAGCCCTTCGACGGGTGGAAGGTTTGTTGCGGGGGCTTGCTTACCGATGAGGGCGGACGGAATGACAGAGGAGTCCTTGCCCGAAAAAAGCTGCACCGCAAAGATAGCCGCAAGCGCCACGAAGATTAAAAGCGGCAGAAGCGCTATCAGGACCGAGCGCTTTTTGGGCGCGGGCGCTGACTTGGTTGCGTCACTCATTGCGTAGTGCCGGGTGCTTTTGCCGAGCGGCGGCGCAGACCTTGCGCCTCAAGCCGTTGCAATTCGCGTTTTTGCAGGCGCTGATCGATCAATATCCAGCCAATAGCAATGGCAAGAACCACAAAGGCAATGCCATAAGACGCCAGAACGAAGCCAAGATGATTGCCCATCATGCATTCTCCCCGACTGGCGTTGCTTGCTGTTTTTCGGGCTGTTTGGCACGGCTGCGCTCGGCGCTACGCGCGGCAAGTTTTTTCATTGCGGCGACACGCCTGCGCCAGATTTCATTGCGCATCGCCATCATGTGCAGCGTGATTAACAGCAGCGTGAAACCGATGGCCATGATGAACAGCGGGCGCAGCATGGAACCGTCGATGGTCGGGCCGCCCATGCGGAAGACGGAGGCGGGCTGGTGCAGCGTGTTCCACCAGTCGACCGAGAATTTGATGATCGGCACATTGATGAAACCGACCAGGGTCAGCACCGCTACGGGCTTGGCGCTTTTGGCCGGATCGGCAAAGGCACGCGACAGCGCAATGATACCGAGATACATCAGAAACAGCACGAAGACCGAGGTCAGCCGCGC
>JAATGD010000326.1 GCA_015654965.1 Hyphomicrobiales bacterium | reverse complement strand
TCAGCTGCCGCTTGGATGTTCCATGAATTGACCTTAACCCATCTCGCGAGGGCTGGCGCGTGACATGGAGCGTGACACAGTGTGGAATTGTATGACTTTACGTCGTTCAATTCCAAGGCGTCCCGATCCTGATGCCTTTGGTCGGCGATCAAGGACCGGCGAACGCAAGCCGTATCGCGGGATATCATTCCATTTCAGGGGAAAATTTGTCTCGGGAGGAGCTTCCCCTTGTCGGGGCGGTTCTGTCAGGGCTCGTCGTTGCCCTTTGGCCTGTTCCGGAGATATGTCGAGCAGTAAGATCGTATCAAACCAGTTTGTCGGTTCCGGCCATCCCCACAATGGCCGAAACGAGCTTAGTTGCGAAGACCGAGGGGGACGTCGCTTGCGGTCTGGACATGCAGCAACGCCGGTTCGCCGGTCCTGGCCAGCGATTGCACCAGCATGATGACGGACTGGCGCACGCCCGGGTCCGTGATTCGCATGAAAGCCTTGTTGAGACCAAGACCTTCCTTCGACGTCAGAAATTCGGACAGGTCGTCAAGCCCTTCGAAGGGGCCAAGGCCGTCCGTCGTCAGGGGCTGCGAATTGTCCTGCTGAAAGAAGAAGCTCACCGGAATGGCCAGCACGCCCGCTATCGTCTGCAGCCGGCTGGCGCCGATGCGATTGGTGCCCTTCTCGTATTTCTGAACCTGTTGGAACGTAACGCCAATCCGGTCAGCCAGCCGCTCCTGGCTCATGCCGAGCATCAGGCGGCGCATGCGAACGCGTGAGCCGACATAGGTGTCGATTGGGTTCGGTGATTTTGCACTCACTGCACGGTCTCCTCGTTCTGAGGGGAGCATCGGGCACACCGGCACGATGCAGCCTGCGAGATGCCCGGGGATGAGGCAAGGAACATGTCCCCAATTTGCCCGTACAATGTGTAATAAAATATTGCGAATTTCAACCAAAAGTCTTGTTTTACGCCATTTTTCAACAAACAGCGCGAAATCCGTGGGAAAGGCGGGAAAATGCCGCTCAGTGCGGATTGAAGACGGATGACGATCGGCAATTATAGACAGGGCAGTTCGGATTGTCCTTCGTCGGAACCTCGCTGCTGGCCGCGTAGCCGGTCGGCTTGCATTGAAAATCGCCGGCGACATAGCGGTCGTAGAGGGTGACGTTGCCTGTCGGCGACGGATAGCGCAACAGAACGGCACCTTCGTTGGCAATCAATTGCTGCACGGCGGCACAACTGCGATCGAGCGACTGATAACGGGAAATCGCCAGCGCAGGCGAAGCGATGGAAAGAAGCAGAAGGGCTGCCGCCACGGTTTTCATGATCGGTTCTCCAGATACGATGGATATTAGATAGGCATTTCCGATCGGCTGCAAAGGCCTTTGCCGCGCAGCCGCTTGCTGCCGGAGGCGGCGACATTGCATGTCGAGGAACCGGATGTTTGCGAGATTAAGGCAGACCGATCCCGGAACGTGGGGCTTCGATCGCGGTTCAACCGGTCCCTTCCGCGTGTGCAGCCTGTGATGGAGGTCCGCGCCGGATGGCCACCTCGATGCATTTCAGCGAAACTCGCTATTTGCGGGTGTGGATGCGGTGCCTATTCCTTTTGCAGTGGTATCTAAAGCCTTGGATAGACGTTGCGGATCTCGTCCATGTAGAAGCGGCCCGGCGATTTGGCCGCAACCAGAGCCTTCACCACCTCGGCCGGCACGACCCCGAAGTATCGCACTTCCCCGTTCAGAAAATGGACATCCAGTCGCCTCGACCCGTCATCGTAACGAACCGCCTCGATGAGAGAGGACTTCACATGCATCCATTCCATTCTGGCGCCCCCCGGCTTGCGGCAAGAATGAGATTGATCTTGATGCCTGGCCGGTCGGACGGTTGAAAAAAATCAAGAGTGACCGGCAACCGGTTACGACGCCGGCCCGGCATTCCCGCATCCGATCCAAGCAAAGTCAATGGATTATCGGATCACACAATCGGATTATCTATCAAGAGTTGCATAGGAAAAGACCAAAATTGGTATATTTTACGTCTTGACCCTGTAATATTAGGGGGCCTTAATGCGTGGCGTCCGGTCGTGCCCGCGCCCGGACAAGTTGCTGGAGTCTTTGGCCCGCTGAACCAAGAACAGCGGGTCTTTTTTTATCTGCTGTTTGCTCTCTTGCGGGGCCCGCCATGCTTTTCAGCTGGGGGGTCAGCGAGCCCCGGCCGTCCAAGCACGGCGCCCGACGATTAACCAGATCGGTGTCCGCGTCCACAAACCGCTGCGTTAATTCCCGGCCACGCAACTCGCACAAGCATTGTGGAAAACTTGCGCGCCAGAGAGGTCCTGTCGCCAATAGGGGCTAACCCTCTTTCTTACGGATATCACGGCCGGAACAGTCATTTTCACGTCTTGGTCGTTGTGGATAAACGCGCTCCGCGCTGGCGGAACCGGGTTGCCGCGGATGCCCGCTCCATTCCGCTGCACGACGTCATCCGGCTGAAAGCTGACTGAAAGGTTGCAGGCGTTAGGCTGCAACCTGCATCGTGGAGGAAGCAGATGCCGATCTGGCG
>JAATGD010000156.1 GCA_015654965.1 Hyphomicrobiales bacterium | reverse complement strand
CGAGTGGTCAGATTTTTATGTTTATTCCTTCGGTGGGCTTTATTTAGCATCGCAATTTTTTCCCGCCGAAGATCAGACAAGCCAGCTTTTGAATGCTGCTGCGATCTTCGCCGCAGGCTTTTTAATGCGCCCCATTGGTGGCTGGCTGTTTGGCCGTATCGCTGACAGGCTTGGACGCCGCACGTCGATGCTGATCTCGGTCACCATGATGTGCTTTGGCTCCTTTGCAATTGCCATCCTTCCGACCTATGCCAGCATCGGCGTTTTCGCGCCCATCCTGCTGTTGGCGGTGCGTCTGCTGCAAGGCCTGTCGGTGGGTGGCGAATATGGCACCACTGCAACCTATATGAGTGAAGTGGCGCTGGCTGGCCGACGCGGCTTCTTCTCTTCGTTCCAGTATGTGACGCTGATTGGCGGACAATTGCTGGCGGTTCTGGTTCTGGTGGTTTTGCAAATTTTCCTGACCACCGAGCAGTTGCACGAGTGGGGCTGGCGCATTCCTTTCGCCATTGGCGGCCTTGCGGCCATTGTCGCGCTTTATCTGCGCCGTACCCTGCATGAGACATCGACCAAGGAAACCCGTGGTCACAAGGAATCGGGCAGCTTTGCCAATATCTGGAAGAACCACCGTAAGGCGTTTCTGGTGGTTGTCGGCTTTACGGCGGGCGGCTCGCTGACCTTCTACACCTTCACCACCTATATGCAGAAATATCTGGTCAATACGGCCGGTTTCAGCAAGGCTGTGGCGAGTGAAACCATGACGCTGGTGTTGCTGGTCTTCATGTTGCTCCAGCCTTTGTTTGGAGCCATCTCCGACAAGGTCGGTCGTAAGCCGATGATGATTGCCTTTGGCGGCGTCTCCGTGCTCACAACCATTCCGTTGCTGACGGCTATCGGCTCGGTTGAAAGCCCCGGTTGGGCCTTTGTGCTCATCACATTCGCGCTTGCGATTGTCAGCATGTACACATCCATCGGCGGTATCATCAAGGCTGAGCTTTTCCCTGCGGAAGTACGCGCCATGGGCGTGGGCTTTTCCTATGCCATCGCCAATGCGATCTTTGGCGGAACGGCGGAATATGTGGCGCTGTGGTTCAAGAAGATCGGCTTTGAAAGCGGCTTCTTCTGGTATGTGAGCGCCATGATGGTGGTGGTGTTTATCGTCGGTCTCATCATGCCCGATCCGCGCAAGCACGGTTATCTGCAAGGCGACGGCACCGTCGATTGACGATTGCTGTGATGGAATGCTGAAAATGCCGCCTTCGGGCGGCATTTTACATTTCAGCTTCTTCAGTCTCTTCCGCCGATAAAAGCCGGGTGGCGCGCCATTGCGTGAGTTTGGCGTTGATCGCGTCAAGCACGAAGAAACGCGCGGAATCCTTGTCATAGCCTTCATCGCGCAGGGCGTCATAATCCGTATGCACATGGCGCACATAGGCAACCGTTGCGAGCCATAGGGCGGTTGATGGCGGCAGTGTTTTCATGTGCGGTGCAAGGGCTGCGGCACGGATTGGCTCGGAATCCGAATAAGGCACGGCTGGAAGCAGAAGGGTGAGCGATCTGGCGATGGCTTTCTGACGTGATGTGCTAGCCTTCATGTCTGCCTCCTGATCGCTTGCCGGGTGTGCGAATCTTTCACCTCCGAGTTTGCACGAAAAGGGCTTGCATAGAAACTCTCATCCATATAAACATATCTTTATATGTATAAAAATCGTTTGAAGGCTGAAGACCATTCAAACGGTGTAAGGATGAAGAGCGAAACATATGGCCGGATTGCAATTGCAACTCGATTCCATGGTGGATGTGCTGAAGGCGGTGGCCGAGCCGAGCCGTTTGCGCATTCTGGCGCTGCTTGTGCGCGGGGATTTGACGGTTTCCGACCTCACGACCATTCTGGGGCAATCCCAGCCACGTGTATCACGCCATTTGAAACTTCTGGGCGAAGCCGATCTCATCGACCGGTATCAGGAAGGGGCATGGGCCTATTTCCGTCTTGCGGATAATGTGATCAGCCATAATCTGGTGCGCGGGCTTCTCAACGCGATTGACGGCTCAGATGCGCTTGTGGAGCGTGACCGGGAACGGCTGGCGCAGGTCAAAACGAGCCGGCAGGAGAAGGCCGCAGCCTATTTCAGCGCCAATGCCGGTAGCTGGGATGAAATTCGCAAGTTGCATGTTTCGGAAAGCGCTGTCGAAAATGCGCTGTTGAAGATCGTGGGTGAAAAGTCGTTCCAGTCGATGCTCGACATCGGCACGGGGACGGGGCGTTTGCTTGAGCTGTTTGCGCCGCTTTATGCCCGTGGGCTTGGCATCGATATCAACCGCGACATGCTGGCGGTTGCACGCGCCAATCTCGATCTTGCCAGTATCGACAATGCGCAGGTGCGTCAGGGCGACGTTTATGCGCTGCCCGTCGAGCGGGAAAATTTCGATCTGGTGACCATCCATCAGGTGCTGCATTTTCTGGATGATCCACAGGCCGCTATCCGCGAAGGGGCGCGGGCCTTGCGCCCCAACGGGCGTTTACTGATCGTCGATTTTGCGCCGCACAGATTTGAATTTTTGCGCGAGGACCATGCCCATTTGCGGCTGGGTTTCAGCGACGAGCAGATGGTGGCCTGGCTGAAAGATACGGGCCTTGAGCATGAAAAGACACTCGAATTGGGGCCGAAAGCGGCAAATGGCAATGAAGGACTGACCGTCAAGCTGTGGCTGGCGCGCGATCCGCGTTTGCTCATTGCCGATCCGGCCTCTCAAACAGTAAGCATGACGGAGACAGTGTGATGGGTTTTTACGGTCTTTCCCGCCGATCGGATATCGGCCAGACCACCCGGGTATCGTTTGAGTTTTTTCCGCCCAAGACGGAGGAAATGGAACAGCGCCTGTGGGAAACGGTCACGCGGCTTGCACCCCTCAATCCTGATTTTGTTTCAGTCACCTATGGTGCGGGTGGTTCCACGCGTGAGCGGACCGTGCGCACCGTTGCGCGGATTTTGAAGGAAACCGACATCAAGCCCGCAGCGCATCTGACTTGCGTTGATGCAACGCGCGAAGAAGTCGATCATGTCGCGCGTGAATTTGCAGAGCTTGGGGTCAATCGTTTCGTGGCGCTGCGTGGCGATCCGGCAGCGGGAATCGGCGCGAAATATGTGCCGACGCCGGGCGGTTATCAGAACGGGGCCGATCTTGTGGGTGGGTTGCGTGCCATTGCCGATTTCGATATCTCGGTTTCCGCATATCCCGAAAAACACCCGGAAAGCCCGGATTTTGCGACCGATATCGATATGCTCAAGCGGAAAGTGGACAATGGTGCCACCCGCGCCATCACGCAGTTCTTTTTCGACAACGATCTTTACGAGCGCTACGTGGAGCGGGTCCGTCGTGCGGGCATCTATATCCCGATCGTTCCGGGCATTCTGCCGGTGCATAACTTCAAGCAAGTGAAGAATTTCTGCGCCCGATCCGCGACGCATATTCCGGCATGGCTTACTGAGCGTTTTGAGGGATTGGACAACGATCCGCAGACGCATCAGCTGGTGGCGGCGGCCATGGCAGCCGAACAGGTGATGGATCTCATCGAGCGCGGCGTGCAGGATTTTCATTTCTACACGATGAACAGGGCAGCCCTGCCTTTTGCCATCTGTCACATGATTGGCATCCGTCCGCAGACACAAGCGGTTCTGGAAACTGCCTGAATAAAAAGCCCGGCATATTTGCCGGGCTCTTCGTTTCTTGCAGCTTTCGTTTGTCCTCTAAAACGAAAAACCGCCGTAATGGCTTTTGCGTCAACGCACCTTCTTCAAGGAATGACGCCTGCTATCAACGCTGCAACAAATGCAAATGCCGCACAGATCATGAGGACATTCAAAGAACGTGTCAGTCCCATCGGTCTGTCTCCTTCATATGCGCCCGGACACGACCGGACGCGCGCTGGTAGAGATGGGAATCTAGGCGCAAAAGGTCCTAAACAAAAGAAGATTTCTTGCTGCAATTTGGCGTGATTGTGAAAAAAACCTTCTGTTTACCAGCTAAGATGCTGAAAAATATAGCCTGACTGGTATGTTCACATTTCATGAAAAAGACATGAAACCGACAGGATTGTCGCCTTGCGCTGTGTTGGTTTGCACTAAACCGTGCAGGATTTTAGCGGATCATCGCCAGATAGGCCGAGACGCTCAAGACGGAAATGACAGTCGAATAAAGGATGACGTTGGAGGTAATCGCTGCTTCGCGGCGATAATGTTCGGCGAGCATGAACGGGCCAGTGCCTGTGGGAAGGGCGGCCATGAGGGTGGCGCATTCTGCAAGAAGTGGCGGCAGGTGGAACACATAGACCGCCAGAAGCCATGTCGCGAGCGGATGCAGGATTAGCTTGATCGACACAAGAAAGCTGATTGTCCTGATGCTGCCGCTTTCAATCTTGCGTGGTTGGGCGAGGAAGAGACCGAGTGCCACAAGTGCGCAAGGCGAGGCAGCGCCACCAAGCATTTTGAGGAATGTTTCAGCCGGTGCCGGAATGGAGATTCCAAGAAACGAAACGATAGCACCAAGTGCCGGGGCGAGGAGCAGCGGATTGCGGATGAGCGAGCGGGTGACTTTCCACGCGAGATGCAGCGGATTGCTGCGGGCTTGCAGGTCGATTTCGATCAGTACGATGGTGAAGGCAAAGACGATGCAGACCGTGATGATGATCGCAATGGTCGCGGTTGCGAGAATGTCGGGACCAAAGGCAATCATTGCCAGCGGAATGCCCATATAGCCGCCATTGGGATAGGCGGCGTTCAATCCATCGAGCGCTTTATCCGAGAGAGGCAGTCTGCCCCGCAATTTGATGATGAAGGGCAGCGCGAAGACAAAAAAACTGCTGATCAGGAATGCCGCAATAAATCCCGGCTGCCAGAGGTCGCGGCCATGCGTATTGGCCATGACATCGAACAAAAGTGCTGGCAGCGCCAGATAGACCACGAAACGGTTGAGTTCGGTGATGGCATGCGAGCCCAGTATTTTCAGCTTGAAAGCGCCCCAGCCTGAAAAAATCAGGGCGAAAACCGGCAGGACGACAATCAGGGTATTGATCATGGCTTGGCATTCACAATCGATTTCAGGAAAAAGGCGCGGATTGATGCCGCGCCTCTCAGTAAATTCAGAGCTTGTCGAGCAGTTCTCTGGTCGGCCATGAATCGGCAGGTATATCAATACGCATCTGTTCGGCGCGCACGGCGTCACGGGTCAGAAGACCGAAAACACCATCGATCTTGGGGCCCATGTCATAGCCGCGTGCCTGAAGTTTTGTCTGAAGCTCTTTCAATTCGTCTTGCGTGAGGCCGGGTACGGGATTGCCGGGATCAAAGGCAGGCGCACCGGCAAGCCGCGTCGCAAAATAAGCGGCGGTCGTGGCATAGACGATGGATTTGTTCCATTCGACGAAAATATCGAAATTCGGATAAGAGAGGAATGCCGGACCTTTGCGGCCGAGCGGCAGGAGCAACGAGGCATCGCCATCATCGGGACCGAGCGGGCCGTTGACGCCGGTAACACCTTGTTCAGCCCACCATGAATGCGGCTTGCGGTTGGTGCGGATGGCTTCTTCCCATGGCAGGTCCTTGGTGATGCGCACTTCTTCCATCCACGGCTGGCCACGTTTCCAGCCGAGTTCCGAAATCATGCGCCCTGCGGTCATCATGGCATCGGGGATGGAATTTTTCAGATCGACCTTGCCATCGCCGTCACCATCGACGCCACGCTCCAGATAGTCTTTCGGCAGAAGTTGCATCATGCCGATCTCGCCAGCCCATGCGCCGGTGGTCGAAGCATCGACAACGCCCTGATCGAACAGTTTGAGAAGCGCGATCAGCTGCGGGCGGAACAGTTCCGGGCGGCGGCAATCATAAGACAGCGTAAGGAGCGCATTCAGCGTGTCGAAATCGCCCTGAATGGCGCCATAATCGGTTTCCAGCCCCCAGAAGGCTGCCAGAACCGGACCTGGTACGCCATAAGTCTCTTCGACCTTTTTGAAAATATCGGCATATTTGACCAGATTTTCCCGCCCCTTTTTCAAGCGCGCTTCGGAAATGAGCCGCTTGGAAAATTCGGTGAAGGTCAGGTTGAAGACGGTCTGCTTGCGGTCACGGTCGAGAACGCGCTGTTCGAGCGAGGCCTTGTGCAATTCGCCAATGCCCTTGTCGCCGACGCCTGCTGCCCGCGCTTCCTTGGTCAGGTTCTCAAGCCATGGGCCAAGATCGGTTTCGCATTCGGGCTTGACGGCTGCCTGGGTGCTATCGGTCGATGCAGCAGGGGCGGCAGGGGGCGTTTGTGCACCGGCCATGGCGGTCGAAGCAAGCATCGCGGCGGTCATGATGGAAGCAATGAACTTCATCGGTCACTCACACTGGTTTGCCGGAAGAGACATTTCTTCCGAGGATTGTCTATGCTATTGCCCCAGCAATCCCCGGAAATGAAGCAAAACTTCATGTGAACGCGCAAACTTTGCCCGGTTAACGGGCTTTGTTGCTTTCCAGCCACTTTTTCCATGCGGTGCTACTACCCGCAAAGACATTGATATCGGCGTCGCCCTTGATGCCGGGTATCTTGCCTGTTCCGGTATATTGCCAGAATGTCCATGGATGCGGGCCGTATTTCTCATCCGGGTGGCCTGCAACCGAACGTAGCCAGAATGGATATTCGGACATGGAGCGCAGGTCATTATCATCGAAGAAATCGACGGTCGTATAAATGATCGGGCGTTTGCCGTAATGTTTTTCCAGCACATTGAGGAAAATACGCATTTCCTTGCGCACAATAGCTCCGTCTGGGCGCAGCTTGCAGGTCGGTGAACTGGCGTTCCATTCCATGTCGAGAACAGGTGGCAATGCTTCAGGATCACGCGGGACATTGCGGATATACCAGCGTGCCTGCTCGATGGCCGGGCGGCAGAAATAATAGAAATGATAGCCGCTGCGCGGGATGCCAGCCTGACGCGCGCCATTCCAGTGCTCGGTAAAGCGTTCATCGAAACGGTCGCCGCCTTCGGTCGCCTTGATGAAGACAAAGGATATACCGCTTGCGCGTAGCGCACTCCAGTCGACATCGGTCTGATATTTTGAAACATCCGTGCCGTGGACGGGATAATGCCATGGCGTCCTGCCCGTCCATTCATGCGGATCGCGATCGCCGAAGCGTGGTGCTTTCACGGGGCCGGAGGGTGGCGTGATGCGGGCGACGGAGCCGCTTTTTTTCACATCGGCAAAATCGTAATCCACCGTATTGCAGGCAGAAAGCAGGGAGGCACCAAGGAGGAGAAGCGAGAGGCTGGCCAGACGGTTCATATGGGGTTCCGGTGTCGCGAATCAATTCCTTAACGGTTACGCGATCTCTGCCCGGACGTCACCAGTCGTTATGATATTCCTTGCTCCTCATTTTGTTGGTTCGCGTGAATGATCGCGAGCCATGCAAAACCGCGATAGAGGCGATGTTGTTCGACGGCAAGGCCTTGTTCGGCTGCAAGCGCTTCGCATGTGGTAAACAGATCGGCGCGCGGGGCGACATGAAACCAGCCGAGCCATGTCGACAGGCCACGCCTGAAGAAACGCGGCAGGCGGGCCTGATCGCCAAAGTCCACGATATGCAATTGCCCTTTGGGCGACAGGTGACGCATGCTTTCGCGGATGACCGATTGCCATTGCGGGATCATCGATATGGCATAGGAAATAAAGATGCGGTCGAAGCCTGTGTGACCGAAAAGCACCTTGGGATCGAATTGGGCGGCGTCGGCCCGCGCAAGCCTTGTGCGTTCGGCAATACCGGCGCGTTTGGCAGCTGTCGTGGCGGTTTCGAGCATTTCAGAGGAAATATCGATGCCATAGAGTTTTGCACGGGGGGCTGTTTGCGCAGCCTTGACAAGATTGCGGCCGGTTCCGCAACCGATCTCCAGAATGCTGCCGCCCTCAGGCACGCCAAGGGACGCGATCATCTGGTCGCGCCCGAGCAGATAATATTTGCGCGTGGCATCATAAAAATGCCGCTGCCGCCGATAGATCCGGTCCATCATGCTCGCGTGATCGCTTGTCTTTGATGCCTGATGTTGCATGTCATGCATCTTTCAGGACATAGAGATGGAAGCCGCCATAGATCGACGAGCGATCACGTTCATGCAGGGCGCGGGATTGCTCGGCACGATAATCCCAATGATCGAGAATGTCGGTCGCAACGCGGCCCGGTAACAGGCTTGGTTCGGCTGCGGTGCGGAAGATGACGCGCGCGCCGGGGCGGGCCGTGCGGGTGATCTCGCTCCAAAGCGCATTGAGCTGGTGGTCGTTCATCCAGTCCTGCGCGTCGAGCAATATATAACGGTCCACGGATGATGCCGGTTTGGCGGCCAGAAAATCGGTGTAACTGGCGTTCTCGACCGTCATACGGTTGGCACGGGTGCGCACTGTCTCAAAATGGACGCGGGAAAGATAAGGCGGCAGCGGACCCGTTTCCGCGTCACCGCTATAGCCACGGCCAAAAGCCTGCCATGTGAAATAGTTTTCGGTCAGGGGAAAGCCGCAGGCGAGTTTTTCGAGGCGAGTGCGCAGCACATCCGCCATGTTGCCATTGCCGGCTGTGGCCAGGGCATCATATTGCTGTGGCGGAATGCCAAGTCCGAACAGCGAGGATTTGCGTGCCGTAGCCCAGCGCACCATGCGTTTTTCAAACAAAGGTGCCAAGGCGGTATCGAAAAAGCTACGCTGTTCTTCCATGCTGCGCGCTTTCAACAGATCGCGCGGGTCGATACCGTAAAGGCGCGCTATGCGATGGCCCATGCCGATGAAAACGCCAAGCAAACCGTGCCGATAGAGATCGCGCCAGAAAATGGAAATGCGCTGGCGGCCATTCCATTTGCGTTTTTCCCAATAGGCACGGCTTTGGCTATCCAGATAAGGACGGATGAATCGCTTATAGGCGGCGAGGTTGGTCCTGTCGTCAGCCTTGCCATAAAAACGATAGAAGGCTGAATAATCAGGCAGATGCGTGAGGGCGACAAGTTTCAGCCGGTTGAAAGCGACGTGGGCCTTATTGAGATCGACGGCTTCGACATGGGCCGGATCGGCTGTGAGATAGGAAAGCGCATTGCATCCGCCCGATGCGATGGTGACGATGTTGTGCCCGGGCTGAATGGCAAGGGCTGCCATGTCGACTTCGGGGTCTTCCCATATTTGTGGGTAGACGAGGCCTTTGAAAAGCCAAGCGAACAGCCGTTCGGAGACGCCCGCACGTGAAAGCGCATGGTTCTGCGTTACAGCGCGTTTGAGGATTGCATCGCGCGATGCATGTTCTGTCATAAAATTCCCCTCACAAGGATTAATCCCGTTCTTGGTTGGGCCAAGTTAAACACCATGGCGTGACAGGGTCGTGACGCATTCATTACGCCTTTTTAACAGCGAGAAATGTGCAGAAAACTCAAAAATACTGGCGTTTTATTACGGTCTTTAAGACTATTTGAGAGAACCTTTTCATTGGCTAGCCGTTTTTTTCTGTGACGATGGGAATCGACGGGTCCTTTACGCCTGTCCCATACGTAAAGGTTCAAGCGATACATTCGTCTGGACGTGAAGAGAGCAGAGGGGTGTTTACGCACTTTGCATCATGCTCAAATCGGGCTGTGCCCGAACTAGGAAGGAGAGCCATAATGAAGAAATTCCTGATCGCATCTTTCGCCGCTGCGTCGTTCCTTGGTCTTGCGGCCTGCAACGACAATAATAATTCCGCGCCAGCGCCTTCCAATCCAGCACCTTCAAATAATGACACCACGACCACACCGGCTCCGGCCCCCGCACCAGCTCCTGAAACACCGGGGACGGGCACTGCGCCTTCCAATTAAGTTTTTGGTCAAAGGGCAGATTTGGATGAACCTATTTCATCCTTATGAATGCTCAATTCATGCTGTGGCGGTTCGGTTTTCCGGGCCGCCATTTGCCGCGAAAGGGTTAGCTCATGAGAAATCCGGTGTCTTTTGACAAGACTGATTACAAAACGGGCAGCCAGCCTGCGATTTCGATATTTAAATTGCGGCTGTCTTCCGTTATGGCTTTTATCATGAGCCGTCATTTTTTATTCTGTATCTCCGCTGTGGTTTTGATTGCGCTTGCCGCTTGTGGCAAAAGCGAGGATGAGAATGCTGCTGTCCCGGCGGACAATGGAGCGGCTGTTTCAGATGCGGCCCAGCCTGCCGATGCTACGCCGCAAAAAAAAGGCCCCGATCTCGTCAAAGCCTTGCGTGACAATTCAGGTGTCGTAACGCCTGAGGAGAAAGCGGCTGTGATCAACCGGGTACGTGAAAATGCGCAAGCTGCCGCGCGTTCCGTGGGGCAGAGCGATGAACAGGCACAAGCGGCGGGAGAGGTCGCAGTTCAGGCAGCCCAGCGTTCCTTTGAGAGCCGCCAGCCGTAAACAGCACCAGACGCGATGCTATGGCGGACTGGTTGGCTGGGTTTTCCCACGCAGAATTGTTTTGCCTCAATCCTCATGAGCGGTTTTCAGCTTCGCTAAACTCCTGTAAATAAAGCCCATGTCGATTTGGGTACGCATTGGTGAGTTTGTAACGTCTGTGGCATCTCAAGCCATTTCAGGCGTGATTGAGGCTGTGCGCACTGTTTTTGAGGGCGATGCAGATACGCGTCGGCGGGTGGCGTTTTCCATTGCCATTATCGCGCTTTCCGCCAAGATGGCCAAGGCCGATGGCGTGGTGACGCAGGATGAAATCCGCGCTTTTCAGGATATTTTTGCGGTGCCTGAAAAAGAGCGCTCGCATGTGGCGCGGCTTTACGATCTTGCGAAAAAGGATGTCGCGGGTTTTGAAAGCTATGCGCGCCAGCTTGCGGGACTATGCCGGGCCGGGGACGAGGATGAAGAGGACGAATGTCATCTTCTCGAAGATATTCTCGACGGGCTGTTTCATATCGCCAAGGCTGACGGTTATGTGCATGAGAAGGAAATGGCCTTTCTTTCGCAGGTCGCTGGCATTTTCGGGTTCGATGAAGTGGCTTTTGATCGTATCGCCGTCCGGCATGTGGAACGGGGGGAGGGCGATCCCTATGCCATTCTTGGTCTTGATCGCGGCGTGACGTTCGCTGATGCACGCAAGCGCTATCGAAGCCTTGTCAAGCAGCATCATCCCGACCGGCTGGTGGCGGAAGGCCTCCCGCTGGAATTTATCACGATTGCCAATGCGCGGCTTGCAGCCATCAACGCGGCATGGGCAAGTATAGAAAAACGGTTGGAGCCAGCATGAGCAGTGCAGAGGGACATCTGGAACAGGCAAAATCGGATCTGGCGCTGGAGCACCCCGATCACCTCGCAGCCTTGCTTGATCCTTCGCCGAATTTCGGTCCGCGCCGCGATGGTAAGGTGCCGACCTATCTGATCCTGCATTATACGGGACTTGCGACCGCGCAGGAGGCGCTGGATATTCTAAAATCGCCCGAGCGCGAGGTTTCCGCGCATTATCTCGTACACGAGGATGGGCGCATCATCCAGATGGTGTCGGAAAAGGCGCGCGCATGGCACGCCGGACAAAGTGTCTGGAAAGGCGAAACCGATATCAATTCGGCTTCCATCGGGATTGAAATCGTCAATCCGGGCGATCTGGAAAACTATCCGCCTTTCAAGGAGCGCCAGATCGATGCTGTCATTGAACTCTGCCGCGATATCTGTGCGCGTCATGATATCCGGCCTGAAAATCTGCTTGCGCATTCCGACATAGCACCAGCGCGCAAGACCGATCCGGGGCATAATTTCCCCTGGAAAAAACTGCATGAAGCGGGAATTGGCCATTATATCGAAGCCACGCCGCCAAGCGGCGGGCGCTTTCTGGCGCGAGGCGAGGAGGGGCAACCTGTCGAGGCGCTTCAGTCCATGCTCGCACTTTATGGCTATGGAATTGAGATTACCGGCGTGTTCGATGAGGCCACCGAAATCATGGTCAAAGGTTTCCAGCGCCATTTTCGCACACAAAATGTCGATGGCGTGGCTGATTTTTCTACCATAGATACGCTCTACAGGCTTATTTTTTCGCTGCAAAATGTTACCGCATAAGCGATATCTGTTACAGCATATCTTCATGCGTCCTCATTAGAATTTATCTAAAAGTTTCATAAAATTATACCGGATGGCAATTGTCGGGAAATGGGCCATGCCTGTTACCTGCTGCGTGAAGTGTTGCCAGTTTTATTACAACTTGTAATCTGATTTTACTTGTCCAATCAATCTTCGGCTGCATTTGGCCGTCAGATCATTTCGCAATCTCTGGGTGCTGTGAGCATCGAACCCATGTGGCTCAAACCACATGTCCAGGGGATAAACAAGAATGGACCGCCTCCCCCAAGACGGGCGTGCCCTCATAAAAAGTTTCAAGACGGTAGGATATGAAAGTAAAATTTGTAGTGTTCAGCGCCCTCGTTGGCGCCATGGTTGCGTTTGGTCTTAATCCGGCGTTGAGTGCATCGGCCACCGAGCCAACCAATCTCGCAGCACTTTTCAAGGCGCGCCAGCAAAGCAAGGCTCCCGAAGCCGAAAAACCAAGGACATCGGTCAAGAAAGCATCTGTCATCACCAGGCGCGCAGTCCCCCAGCGCAAGGGCGGCAAATCCTCCGCGCGCAAGTCTGACACGTCCCGGCAAGTCGATGCGGGTGGCAATTATTCCACCATCATCAATAAATATGCCGCAGCCTATGGCGTATCGTCGTCTTTGGCCCATGCGGTCGTGCGTCATGAAAGCAATTTCCAGCCGAATGTGCGTGGACGCGCCGGTGAAATCGGTCTCATGCAGATCAAGCTCTCGACCGCTCGCGGTCTTGGTTATACGGGCACGGCGCAGGGGCTTTATAATCCTTCGACCAATATTCAGTTCGGCATGAAATATCTCGCCATGGCCAAGAAGCTTGGCGGTGGCAGCACTTGCGGCACGATCCTCAAATATAATGCCGGTCACGGTGCAACCCGCATGAACCCGACCTCGGCAAAATATTGCAGCTCGGTTCAGGCCTATATGCGCTCATTTTAAGATTTTCCTCAAGATTTACATGGGCGGTCGCGTCGCGTTTCAGGCCGTTTGATGTGAACGAAGAGCCGGCAGCGGATTTGCTGTCGGCTTTTTTGTTGCTTTTTGTCCGCGAAACGAATTTATACGCCCTGTCAGTCGGTCGGGCAGCCGCGCCTGTCATATGCCGAAAGGCGGCAGGTGAGGAAAGTCCGGGCTCCATGGAAACACGGTGCCGGGTAACACCCGGCGGGGGCGACCCCAGGGACAGTGCCACAGAAAGCAGACCGCCCCGTCGCTTGTCGCTTGTGAAAGCGTCAGGAATGACGGGGTAAGGGTGAAAGGGTGGGGTAAGAGCCCACCGCGCCGGTGGTAACACAGGCGGCACGGTAAACCCCACCGGGAGCAAAACCGAATAGGGACGGCGCGTCATCCTCTCGGGGATGACAATCGGTTTCCGGATCAGCCGTCCGGGTGGGTTGCAAGAGGCGGGTGGCGACATCCGTCCCAGATGAATGGTTGCCGCGTCGGGCGCAAGCCCGGCCATACAGAACCCGGCTTACAGACCGGCTGACACTTTTTTCTTTTGATGCCTGTTAATCAGATCGGTACGCCGGTAAAGAAGTCGTAGATGAGCTTGAGGTTCAGAACGACGATGATGAAGGCGGTGATGGCCGCGAGTACCGTCACCCAGCGCGCTGCGACGAGCGAACCCATTTTCTTTTTGTCAGCCGTAAAGATGACCAGCGGGATGACCGCGAAGGGCAATTGCAGGCTCAGCACCACTTGCGAGAGAATGAGCAGTTCCGTCGTGCCTTGAGAGCCATAAAGAATGGTGACGATGGCCGCAGGCACAATGGCGATGAAACGGGTGATGGCGCGGCGCAGCCATGGCTTGAGCCGGATATTGATAAAACCTTCCATGACGATCTGCCCGGCCATGGTGGCGGTAATCGTCGAATTGAGGCCGCAGCACAGAAGTGCGATGGCAAACAGTGTGGGCGCGAGAGCGGAGCCGAGCAGGGGATTGAGCAGGGCATGCGCCTTGTCAAGGTCTTCGACGCCCGTGTTGCCGGTCGCGTGGAAACTCGCGCCGGCCAGAATGAGGATCGATGCATTGACCAGCAGGGCGAAGGTCAGCGCGATTGTTGAATCGAGCGTTGCGTAGCGGATGGCCTCGCGTTTTTCATCACTCGTATGACCGTAATCGCGTGTCTGCACGATGCCGGAATGCAGGTAAAGATTATGCGGCATGACGGTAGCGCCGATAATGCCCAACGCAATATAGAGCATGTCGGGATTGCGCACGATATCGACGGTCGGCGCAAAGCCGCGAATGACCTCGCCCCATTGTGGTTGGGCCATCAATATCTGGATGAGAAAGCAAAGCGCAATCACAGCCAGCAATGTGATGATCAGCGCCTCGACGCGCCTAAATCCCTTGTTTTGCAAATAAAGCACCAGCAGCACATCGGCTGCGGTGATGATCACACCCAGTTCCAGTGGAATGCCAAACAGGAGATTGAGGCCGATGGCCGTGCCGATGACTTCGGCAAGGTCTGTCGCGCAGATGGCGAGTTCTGCCAATATCCACAAGGGCCATGCGAGAAGCGGATGGTAGGCGTCGCGGCAGGCCTGCGCCAGATCGCGTCCGGTTGCAATGGCGAGGCGGGCGCAGAGCGCCTGCAACAGCACGGCCATGAGATTGGAAATCAGCACCACCGAAAGCAGCGTATAGCCGAAACGCGAACCGCCCGCGAGCGATGTGGCCCAGTTGCCGGGGTCCATATAGCCGACCGCAACCAGATAGCCGGGACCGAAAAAGGCTGCTGCACGCCTGAAACGCGAACCGGAGCGGCTAACTGTGACAGTGCGATGCACGTCAGACATGGAGGCTTCGCCCCGCTCGCGCCGCCAGCCTTCAAAAGTGCGCTCGGGTTGCGCGGATTGAGGTGGGGCGGAGGAATTGGTTCCGTGCGGCGCCATGATGATTGCCTTTTACTATAATGCTTTTGCAAATTATTTGCATTTAATACGGCGATTGGGGAAAGCCGTCAATCGGTTTCACAGGCATGTGAACAGCGTGGTCGTCACCACTAAGTCGAGGGGGAAGCAGTTTGACAGATAACGGCTGTCATCAGATTTTTCTGTGTCAAACGACAAAGGCTAACGCTTCATTAAGCTTAATATCCGATAACGGTTTCATGAATCCGTGTTGACGGCAAATAGCCGGAATCGACAGGAAAATGCAGAGATAATGGGCAGACAAGCCCGGGAAAGGATCGGAATGATGGTGAGTCCCGGCGGAGAAATATCTCAAGCCGAAGGGGCTGGAAACCGTCATATCCCGGTGCTGATTGCCGAGGTGATCGACGCCCTCAAGCCTGCGGCGGGCGAGGTCATCGTTGATGGAACTTTTGGTGCGGGCGGCTACACAAGGGCTATTCTGCAACAGGGTGCGCAAGTGATCGCCATCGATCGTGACCCGACGGCAATTGTTGCAGGTAGGGCCATGGAACAACAGTTTCCAGGGCAATTGCATCTGGTGGAAAGCCGGTTCTCAGTACTTGATGAAGCTGTCGCAAGCGTGAAGGGAGAGGGCGTCAAGGTGGATGGCATTGTGCTCGATATCGGTGTTTCCTCGATGCAGATCGATGAAGCCGAGCGCGGCTTTTCCTTCCAGAAGGATGGTCCGCTCGATATGCGCATGTCCAATAAAGGCCCAAGCGCTGCCGATGTCGTCAATCGTCTCAAGATGGGCGATCTGGCACGTATCTTCAATTTTCTCGGTGAGGAACGTCAGGCCGGACGTATTGCGCGCATGATCGAAAAGCGCCGCGAAGCGCAGCCTTTCAGCCGTACGCTCGATCTTGCCAATGCTATTGAAGCCCTTGTTGGCCGTCATCCCAAGGATCGCATTCATCCGGCAACCCGGGTGTTTCAGGCCCTGCGCGTCTATGTGAATGATGAATTGGGAGAACTGGCGCGTGCGCTTCTGGCCGCCGAACGGGTGCTGAAACCCGGAGGCCGTCTGGTGGTGGTGACGTTTCATTCGCTGGAAGACCGTATGGTCAAGCGTTTCTTTGCCGACCGGGCAGGGGGAAGTGCGGGTTCGCGGCATATGCCGGAAACCCATATCCGTCGCCCCAGTTTTACGCCTGCGGTCAAGGGGTCCGTGGGGCCTACACTCGAGGAAGAGATGCGCAATCCACGTGCGCGTTCTGCCAAATTGCGCGCGGGCCTGCGAACCGACAATCCACCGCTTGAAGATGATTTGACGCTGTTCGGGTTGCCAAAACTGCCCGACACCCATGAACTATCCCGGAGTTGAACCCGTGCTGCGTACTTTCGATCTCATTATGATTGCGGCGATGCTGATGGCGGCGACTGTCACCTACACCATCAAATATGATGCCGAGAAACAGATCGCGGTCATCTCGAAGCTGAAGCGCCAGATCAATTCCGAGCGCGACACCATCACGCTCCTGCGCGCCGACTGGGCGCTCATGACCCAGCCGGGTCGTTTGCAGAGTCTTACCGGGGTCTATGGAAAAGAACTGAACCTGCAACCCATTACCGCCGACCAGCTCATTCGCGATGCAAGGGACGTGCCAGAACGTCCAGTTGACGATATCCAGAAGATCATTGGCGGCAGCGATGAGTTGCTTGCCAGTGGTGCATTGGAAAATGATGCGATGACGACGGGCAGCATCAAGCAGAACGGGGCGAGGCATTAAACATGCGGTGGACACTCGGACGTTCCGTTAAAAGAAAACAGGTCGCGCTCAATACCCTTGCAGATGCTGTTGAAGTGGCTGATCCGGTTGGCAATGAAAAGCCGACCGGCAATATGGCTTTCGTGGGTGCGCGCAAGAAGAACGGCAATCGCGCGCGCAATCGCCTGTGGATGGCGATTGCCTGCTTCGTCGGTATTTATGGCGTCATTGGCGGCAAGCTGATTTATTTCGGACTGGTTGGTGGTGAAAACGAAGAAGCATCCGGTCCTTATGTGCAGCAGCTTGCCTCGCGTCCCGATATTCTGGATCGCAATGGTGAAATCCTTGCCACCGACATCAATACCGCTTCGCTTTTTGCTGAACCGCGCAAGATCGTCGATCCCGATGAAACCATTGAAATGCTCTCCACGGTGCTGCCCGATCTTGATTGGGAGGCGACATACAAGCGCCTTAAGAGCGGTGCCGGTTTTGTCTGGATCAAGCGTGGTCTGACACCGCGCCAGCAAAGCCAGATCATGGCGCTTGGCGTGCCGGGCGTCGGTTTCCGCACGGAAAAGCGTCGTTTCTATCCCGGTGGTCCGACCGCCTCGCATATTCTCGGTCTTGTCAATGTCGATAATCAGGGCATTGCGGGCATGGAAAAATATATCGATTCCCTTGGCCTGACCGATCTGCGTTCCGTGGGACTTGCGACCGGACAATCGCTTGAGCCGGTGACACTTTCCATTGATATCCGCGTGCAGCACATCATGCGCGATGTGCTTGTGAAGGCCATGGAACGCTATCGCGCCATTGCCGCAGGCGCTGTCGTTCTCAATATCAAAACCGGTGAAGTTGTGGCCATGGGGTCCGTGCCGGATTTCGATCCCAACAATCCTGTGCATGCGCTCGACAAGGATCGTCTCAACCGCATGTCGGCGGGCACTTATGAAATGGGCTCGACGATCAAGACCTTTACAACGGCCATGGCACTTGATTCAGGCAAGTTCAATCTTCAGTCGAAATTGGATGCCACGCGCCCGCTGGTTTTCGGTCGCCAGACCATTCGCGACTTTCACGGCAATGGCCGTGTGCTGACGCTTCCGGAAGTTTTCATCTATTCTTCCAATATCGGTTCGGGTCGTGAGGCCGATGTGGTGGGTATTGAAGGACACCGGGCGTTCCTCAAAAAAATGGGTCTACTGGACCGCATGCAAACGGAATTGCCGGAAGTGGCGCGTCCGGTGGAACCGCGCGTGTGGAAGAAGGTGCATTCCATGACTATTTCGTTCGGTCACGGCATGATGACGACGCCGTTGCAGACCGCTGTCGGTGCCGCCGCCTTGATGAACGGCGGCAAGTTGATCGAACCGACTTTCTTAAAGCGCAGCATTGCGGAAACCCATGCGGCGGCAACACAGGTTGTCCACCCTCAGGTTTCAGCGGATATGCGTTATCTCTATCGTTTGAACGCAACGGTTCAGGGCGGTTCGGGCAAACGCGCAACGGTTCCGGGTTACCGGGTTGGCGGCAAGACCGGAACGGCGGAAAAGGTCGTACATGGCCGCTATTCCAAGGATGTGCGCTTCAACGCCTTTCTGGCGTCCTTCCCTATGGAAGATCCGCAATATGTGGTCCTGACCATCATTGATGAACCCAAACCGGAAGAGGGCAAGTTTGTTGCAACTGCCGGTATGAATGCAGCCCCCATGGTTGCGGAAATCATCAGCCGTTCGGCCTCTTTCCTTGGTGTGAAACCGGATTTTGAACTGGATGCCATGCCCGCAACTGTGGGTAATGTTGCCAGCAAGCCCGATTTTCAACAGGAATTGCCGTCAGCAATGGTTTCCAATCGCTACAACTGATTCGTGTCTTGAACCGATCTGGATACACAACGGAATTTGGATTTGACTGCCATGAGACTGAAGGAAATCGCGTTTTTCAAGGATTTGGCCTCCGGTAATGACGGTGAGGTGGAAATTACCGGCGTGACATCGGATTCGCGCAAGGTGGAACGCGGTTTTCTTTTCGCAGCGCTGAAAGGCGTGAAAGCAGATGGCGCGGCCTTTGCCGCTGACGCGATCAAACGTGGCGCGAGTGCTGTGATTGCGGCCAAGGGGGCCGTGATTGAAAATGCAAGCGTGCCGGTCTTGTATGTGGACGACCCGCGTCATGCGCTGGCCACGGCCGCCGCGCAATTTTACGGCAAACAGCCCGAAATCATGGTGGCTGTGACCGGCACCAGCGGTAAGACTTCGGTTGCTTCCTTCACCCGCCAGATATGGGCCTATGCGGGCTTTCCTGCTGCCAATATTGGCACAACAGGCGTTTTTTCGCCGATCCGTAGCGATTATAATTCACTGACCACGCCCGATCCGGTCGAGCTGCATCGCGTTCTGTCCGAGCTTGCTGATGAAGGCGTGACCCATGCGGCGATGGAAGCATCCTCGCACGGACTTGATCAGCGCCGCCTTGATGGTGTGAAGCTTTCAGCCGGTGCCTTCACCAATCTCGGTCGCGATCACATGGATTACCATGCGACGATCGAGGAATATCTCAGCGCCAAGATGCGTCTTTTCACGCAATTATTGCCCAAGGGGGCGCCTGCAATCATTTTTGCCGACGATGCCTTTTCATCCCAGGCCATAGAAGCCGCCACGGCTGCCGGATGCGACGTGAAGACGGTCGGCCGCAAGGGTGACTTCATCACCATCAAGCGCGTCGAGCATGGCCGCTTCCGCCAGCATGTGGAAGTGCGCATTGCCGACGATATTTTCGAGATCGAACTTCCTTTGGCCGGTGATTTTCAGGTCGCCAATGCGCTTGTCGCAGCCGGTCTTGCCATGGTGACGGGCGTGCCTGCTGCAGCCGCCATGCGCGCGCTGGAGCGTCTCAAAGGCGCACCCGGGCGGCTTGATCTGGTGGGGGCGACAGAAGAAGGCGCACCTGCCTATGTCGATTATGCGCATAAGCCGGAAGCGCTGGAAAATGTTCTGACATCGGTGCGTCCGTTCACGACAGGTCGGGTGATCGTGGTCTTTGGCTGCGGCGGTGATCGTGACAAGGGCAAGCGCCCGATCATGGGCGAGATTGCTTCGCGTCTTGCTGATGTGGTGATCGTGACCGACGATAATCCGCGTTCGGAAGTCCCTGCGCAGATCCGTTCCGAAATCATGGCGGCAAGTTCCGGTGCAACCGAAATCGGTGACCGGCGTGAAGCGATTTTCACAGCCGTTGCCATGATGATGCCGGGTGATACGCTCGTGGTCGCAGGCAAGGGGCATGAAGAAGGCCAGATCGTTGGCGACCGCACCTTGCCGTTTTCAGATCATGCCGAGGTCGCCGCAGCGCTTGCTGCGCGTCTTGAGGAGCATAAGGCATGAGTGACTGGCTCTGGACATCCGATGCAATGGTGGAAGCAATGGAAGGGCGTCCAGTCGGAACCCTTCCGGCGGGGATTACCGGCATTTCCATCGACAGCCGCACGTTGAAGCCCGGAGAGGCTTTTTTCGCCATCAAGGGCGACCAGTTCGACGGGCATGATTTTGCCACCTCTGCCATGGCAGCCGGTGCGGGGTTGCTGGTTGTCGCCGAACATCGCCTGCCTGCTTTCGGCAATGTAAAAGTGCCGATGATCGTCGTCGATGACGTTCTGGAGGCGCTTACCAAACTGGGGATCGCGGCGCGCGATCGTTCAAAGGCGCAGATCATCGCGGTCACCGGTTCTGTCGGCAAGACGACGACCAAGGAAGCGCTGCGGCATGTATTATCGGAAGCAGGCAAGGTGCATGCATCGGTTGCCTCGTTCAACAATCACTGGGGTGTGCCGCTGACGCTTGCCCGCATGCCGCTCAATACCGATTACGGTATCTTCGAGATCGGCATGAATCATGCCGACGAAATCCGACCACTCGTGAAGATGGTGCGCCCGCATGTGGCGCTGATCACGCTGGTTGCTCCCGCCCATCTTGGGCATTTCGCCAATCTGGAGGAAATCGCCGCTGCCAAGGCCGAGATTTTTGAAGGCATTGTTCCGGGTGGCTATGCGCTCCTCAATCGCGACGACAAGCGCTTCAAACAGCTTGAGGAACTGGCGGGCAAAGCCGGTGTCGAACATATCGTGACGTTTGGTGAGAATGCGCGCGCGCATTATCGTCTGCGCGAGGTCAAGCTGCATGTGAGTTGTTCCTGCATGACGGTGAAGATCGGCCAAGACGAAGCCGTGGTCAAGGTCGGTATGCCGGGGCGTCATATCGTGCAGAACATGCTGGCCGTTCTGGGCGCTGCCGATCTCGTCGGCGCTGATATCGCCAAGGTGGTCATAGCCATGGCAACGCTTGAAGCGGAAGGTGGACGCGGTGCGCGCCACGTGCTCCAACATCCCGATGGCGGTTTCTTCACGCTGATCGATGAAAGTTATAATGCCAATCCGACCTCGATGCGCGCCTCGCTCGCGCTGCTGCACACAACTGTGCCGGATGGTTCGGTCCGTGGGCAAAAGGGTCGCCGTATTGCTGTTCTGGGGGATATGCTGGAACTGGGCCGTCAGTCGGGAAAACTGCATGCCGATCTGGCGCGCCCGATCGTGGATGCGGAAGTGAACGCGCTTTTCATCGGCGGACGCGAAATGGCGGTGCTCAAAAATGCCTTGCCGGTTGAAATTCACACCGAATACAGGCAGAGCACCGATGAATTGTTGCCGCTGGTGGTCAAGGCGGTCCGTCCGGGCGATGTCATCATGGTGAAGGCATCGCAAGGGTTGGGATTTGCCAGGATCGTCAAGGCGCTGACCGCCAAGTTTCCGCCGGTCGTGGCGGCGGAATAGCGGTTTTCGAGGGGTCTTCTTATGTTAATGCTGCTTACTGCCTTTGCCGAACACATGACGCCGTTGAACGTGTTCCGCTACATCACCTTCCGCACCGGGGGCGCGATGATCACGTCGGCACTCATCGTGTTCCTGTTTGGCCCGGCGATCATCAGGTCGCTGCGCGTGCGTCAGGGCAAGGGGCAGCCGATCCGCGCCGACGGGCCGCAGACCCATTTCAAGAAAGCCGGTACGCCCACCATGGGCGGGCTGATGATCATGACCGGCATTCTGGTGTCATGTCTGCTCTGGGCCAATCTTTCCAGCGTCTATGTCTGGGTGGTGCTCGTGGTCACGGTCGGCTTCGGGGCAATCGGCTTTTACGATGATTATCTGAAGGTGACCAAACAGTCCGACAAGGGCTTTTCCGGCAAGGCGCGTCTCGGTATCGAGTTCCTGATTGCGGCAATCGCTGCTTTCGTCATCATGCGCGCAGGGCAGGAGCCGTTCTCCTCATCGCTGACCTTTCCGTTTGCCAAGCAGTTCGTCGTCAATCTGAGCTGGTTCTTCATTCCTTTTGCAGCCTTCGTCATGGTGGGTGCTGGCAATGCCGTCAACCTCACCGACGGGCTTGACGGGCTTGCCATCGTGCCGGTCATGGTTGCCGCCGCATCCTTTGGCTTCATCGCCTATCTTTCGGGTAACGCGATTTTTGCCGATTACCTGCAAATCCATTTCGTGCCGGGAACAGGTGAACTTGCTGTCGTGCTCGGTGCTGTCATCGGCGCGGGCCTCGGCTTTCTGTGGTTCAATGCGCCGCCGGCTGCCATCTTCATGGGCGATACCGGTTCGCTTGCATTGGGCGGTATGCTGGGGGCGGTGGCAGTTGCTACCAAGCATGAAATCGTGCTCGCCATCATCGGCGGGTTGTTCGTGGTGGAAGCGCTGTCGGTGATCATTCAGGTGGCGTCTTTCAAGATGACCGGCAAGCGTGTGTTCCTGATGGCCCCCATCCATCATCATTTCGAGAAAAAGGGCTGGACGGAAAGTCAGGTCGTGATCCGTTTCTGGATCGTGGCGATCATCCTCGCCATGATCGGCCTTTCGACATTGAAGCTGAGATAAGGCTAAAGAGATGATCCCGATCACCGCGCTTGAAAACAAGACCGTCGCCCTCTTCGGACTGGGCGGCTCGGGTATTGCCACGGCCAAGGCCATTGTGGCCGGGGGCGCGCGGATCGTGGCATGGGACGACAATCCTGACAGTGTGGCACGCGCGCAAAGTGCGGGCATTGCCACGGGTGATTTGCGTAAAGCCGACTGGTCGCAGTTTTCCGCTTTCGTGCTCTCGCCGGGCGTGCCGTTGACCCATCCCAAGCCGCATTGGAGCGTTGATCTGGCGCATGCGGTGGGTGTTGAAATCATCGGCGATGTCGAATTGTTCGTGCGCGAGCGCAATATGACAGCACCCGATTGCCCGTTCATCGCTATCACCGGCACCAATGGCAAATCGACCACCACGGCGCTGATTGCCCATATCATCCGCTCATCAGGCCGCGATATGCAGCTTGGCGGCAATATTGGTACGGCGATTCTGAGCCTTGAGCCCCCTGCATCTGATCGTTTCTATGTGATCGAATGCTCGTCCTATCAGGTCGATCTGGCCCCTTCGCTCAACCCGACAGCGGGCATTCTGCTCAACCTGACGCCCGATCATCTCGACCGGCATGGCTCGATGGAAAATTATGCCGCAATTAAAGAGCGGCTGGTTGCGGCAAGCGGCACGGCCATTGTCGGCGTGGACGATCTTTATTGCATGGCGATTGCTGAAAAACTTGCAGCAAAAGGCGTGAATGTTGCGCGAATCTCCAAGGAAAAGCGGCTTGAAAACGGCTATTTTGCCGATGGCGCAAAGCTGTTTCATGCGCATGATGGCGCGGTTTGCGAACTGGCTTCTCTTGAAGGCATCGGCTCGTTGCGCGGCGCGCATAATGCGCAGAACGCGCTTGCGGCCATCGTTTCCTGTCTTGCGGTCGGTTTGAGCCTTGAAGAAATCCGGGTCGGCATCAAAAGTTTTCCGGGCCTTGCGCATCGCATGGAACAGGTCGGGCGGCGTGGCAAGGTTTTGTTCGTCAATGATTCCAAGGCGACCAATGCGGAAGCGACCGCGCCTGCTTTGTCGTCTTTTGCTGAAAACATCTACTGGATCGCCGGTGGGGTTCCCAAATCCGGCGGCATTGCCTCGCTTGCAGGCTTTTTTCCGCGTATCGCCAAGGCTTATCTGATCGGGGAAGCGGCGGCACAATTCGCCGCAACGCTGGGCGATAGTGTGCCTTTCGAGATTTCCGACACGCTGGCGGTCGCCGTGGAACACGCCGCACGCGACGCGGGCAATGATGTTCATTCAGAGCCGGTCGTATTGTTGTCGCCCGCCTGCGCAAGCTTTGACCAGTTCCAGAATTTTGAAAAACGCGGTGACGCCTTTCGCGCTGCCGTTCTGTCGCTGCCCGGCGTCGTCTCGATTGGAGGGGAAAGCTAATGGTGAGTCGCGTTGACCGTGGTCCCGTTGCCAACTGGTGGTGGACGATCGACCGTTTTTTTCTGGCGGCATGTCTTGGCCTGATGGGGCTTGGCATCCTGCTGTCCTTTGCGGCAAGTCCGGCGGTTGCGCAGCGTATCGGGCTTGACGGTTTTCATTTCGTCGAGCGGCAGATTTTCTTCATGGTGCCAGCGGTTGCCGTGATGATCGGGGTGTCGTTTTTCTCGCAGCGTCATGTGCGGCGCTTTGCGCTGATTCTGCTCGGGGTATCGCTTCTTCTCATGGTGGGCGCGTTGTTCTTCGGCATCGAGGTGAAGGGCGCGCGGCGCTGGATTTCCATCCTCGGCATTTCCATTCAGCCGTCAGAATTCATGAAACCGGCTTTTGTGGTGGTCTGCGCGTGGCTTTTCTCCGAGCGAGAGCGTGGCGGCGACATGCCGGGCTATTTTCTCGCCATGCTGCTGTTTTGCGTGACCGTCGGTCTGCTGGTGCTTCAGCCCGACCTTGGCCAGACCATGCTGACCACCGGCACTTGGGGCGCGATGTTCTTTCTCGCAGGATTGCCACTGTTCTGGATTCTCGTTCTGGGCGGACTGGCCGTTTTCGGTGCCTTTGGTGCCTATCTCATGTTCGATCACGTCGCGGGCCGTATCAACCGCTTCATGACCGGCGAGGGCGACACGTTTCAGGTCGATGCGGGCCGCGAAGCCATTTTGCGTGGCGGCTGGTTCGGGCAGGGACCGGGCGAAGGCACGGTCAAGCGCATCATCCCCGACAGCCATACGGATTTCATCTTTTCGGTGGCGGCAGAAGAATATGGCATCATTCTTTGCCTCATCATTATGCTGTTGTTTGCTTTCATCGTGGTGCGTGGCCTCTCTATTGCGCTTCGCGAACGCGATGCATTCACGCGGTTGGCCGTATCGGGTATCGTGATCCTGTTCGGCTTCCAGTCGATCATCAACATGGCCGTGAACTTGCATCTGATGCCAGCCAAGGGCATGACCTTGCCATTCATTTCCTATGGCGGTTCGTCACTGGTGGCGATTGCCATTACCATGGGTATTCTTCTGGCATTGACGCGCCGCAGGCCCGAAGCGCGCATGACGCAGACATTGGGCATGGGCGAGCGCGTTCCTGCCCTGTGAGGCGGGCGTTGTGAGGAAAAATGGATAAGCTGAGCAGTCGTGGTGTGATCGTACTGGCCGCAGGCGGCACGGGCGGACATTTGTTCCCCGCCGAAGCGCTGGCGCATGAGTTGAAAGTCCGCGGCTGGGATGTGCATCTGGCGACCGATGCCCGCGCACAGCGTTTTGCCGGTGCTTTTGACGAGAACCATGTGCATGTCATCCGTTCGGCGACGATTGCGGGCAAAAATCCGATAGCCCTTCTCAAGACCTTCCGGTCGCTCTGGCAGGGCAATCTCGATTCGCGCAAACTGTTTCGTCGGCTGAAACCCAAACTCGTGGTGGGGTTTGGTGGTTATCCGACCCTGCCGCCGCTCTATGCGGCCAGTCGCATGAATATTGCCACGATGGTCCATGAACAAAATGCCGTCATGGGACGCGCCAACAAGGGACTGGCGTCCCGCGTCAATGCCATTGCGGGCGGGTTTTTGCCTGAGACGAGCGGCGCTTTTGCATCGAAAACAGTGACCACCGGCAATCCGGTGCGCCCGCCAGTGCTTGCGGCAGCGGCCACAGATTACAGGCCTGCGAAAGCTGGCGAGCGGTTTCGTCTGCTGGTCTTTGGCGGCAGTCAGGGCGCGCAGTTTTTCTCAAATGCCATTCCGGCAGCCATTGCGCTCCTGCCGCAAAAGGACCGTGAGCGGCTGCTGATTACCCAGCAGGCGCGCAAGGAAGACGAGGCCTTGGTGCGCGACGCCTATGCAAAACTTGGCGTGCCTGCCGATGTCGCCCCTTTCTTCAACGATATGCCTGCACGCATTGCTGACGCGCATTTCATCATTTCGCGTTCGGGCGCATCGACCGTTTCGGAAATCACGGTTATCGGCCGTCCGGCCATTCTGGTACCCTTTCCCCATGCACTCGATCACGATCAGGCGGCCAATGCCGCAGCCCTCGCAGCCGTGGGCGGTGGCGTGGTGGTGCGACAGGCGGAATTGACGCCTGAGCGGCTTGCGCAACACATTCAAGCGGCCATGAATGAGCCTGAAAGGCTTGCAGCGCAGGCCAAGGCTGCCAAAAGTGTCGGAAAACCCGATGCAGCGCAGTTGCTTGCCGATCTGGCAGAGGCTATTGCATCCGGAAACTCAGTTCAGGAATTCAAAGAAGGAAATCGGCCATGAAAATGCCGCTGAATATCGGGCTTGTCCATTTCATCGGAATTGGCGGCATCGGCATGAGCGGCATTGCCGAAGTGCTGCATAATCTCGGCTACAAAGTGCAGGGGTCGGACCAGTCCGATAGCGCCAATGTGCAGCGCTTGCGCGAGAAGGGCATCGAGGTCTTTGTCGGCCACAAGGCAGAAAACATTGGCGACGCGGAAGTGATTGTCGTCTCGACCGCCATCAAGAAGAGCAATCCGGAACTCATCGCCGCGCGCGAAAAACTGCTGCCGATCGTGCGCCGCGCCGAGATGCTGGCCGAATTGATGCGGTTCCGTCGTGCGGTCGCCATTGGCGGCACGCATGGCAAGACCACGACCACCTCCATGGTGGCTGCATTGCTCGATGCGGGGCATTTCGATCCGACCGTGATCAATGGCGGCATCATCAACGCTTACGGCACCAATGCCCGCATGGGCGATGGCGACTGGATGGTTGTGGAAGCCGATGAAAGCGACGGCACTTTCCTCAAATTGCCCGCCGATGTCGCGGTCGTCACCAATATAGACCCGGAACATCTCGATCATTACGGAAGTTTCGACAATGTGCGCGCGGCCTTCCGGCAGTTCGTCGAGAATGTGCCTTTCTATGGTTTTGGCGTTATGTGCCTTGATCACCCGGAAGTGCAGGCGCTGGTCGGCCGCATTGAGGATCGCCGTATCATCACCTATGGACAGAACCCGCAGGCCGATGTGCGTTTCGTCAATCAGCGCATGGAAGGCGCGGTTAATCTGTTCGACGTGCTGATCCGTTCGCGCAAGGGCGAGACGGTCGAGATCAAGGATCTTCGCCTGCCGATGCCGGGACTACACAACGTGTCCAATGCGACCGCTGCGATTGCCGTGGCACATGAGTTGGGCATTTCAGCCGACGATATTCGGCGTGGGCTGGGTT
>JAATGD010000345.1 GCA_015654965.1 Hyphomicrobiales bacterium | reverse complement strand
TTCGCTATCCGTGAAGGTGGCCGCACCGTCGGTGCCGGCATCGTCGCTTCGATCATCGAGTAATAAGAATTTTGACTGGCGGTTCCGCCGCCAGTCAGGCATTCTGTCTGTTGATAGATTGAGTGCCATATAGGGGTATAGCTCAGTTGGTAGAGCGACGGTCTCCAAAACCGTAGGTCGCGGGTTCGAGCCCTGCTGCCCCTGCCAGATTGAAACGGGTGCTTGCGGCTTGACTGCAAGCGCCCGTTTTCATATGATGGATAAAGCGGTGATTGAGCCGCATTTCTTTTATGCGCTTGCGGGTCGATTTTGATCGTCGGGCTTGCGGCTGAAGGGAATATCTCTGCCGATGTGTTGACGGGGCAGGGGTGATTTGCCGCCACACGATTGAATGGTGCTGGTCAGGCTATGTTGCAAGGGTCGGATTTCCGATAAGCCTGTATGGTATTCTTTTACCTTTGGGCTTGTATTTTGTGAGAATCGATTCTATGTAAAGTCAACAGACACGCGGTGCGTGGAGCTGACAATTCAGCTTTACGTGCCGTAAACGCGTGGGTTCTGGGTGCCGATTCGCTAATCCTGTGATTATCGGGCGGTTTCTGGAAGGCGTGTATGGATAATGGCAGAGCGGTAGATGGCATCCAAAACGAATCCGATCACCTTTTTTCAGCAGGTTCGCGCCGAAACGGCGAAAGTAACCTGGCCGACGCGGCGTGAAACGGTCATCTCCACCATTATGGTGGTGATTATGGCGTTTCTGGCTGCTGCGTTCTTTTTTCTTGCCGACCAGCTGATGGCCTATGGCGTGGAATTTATTCTCGGCCTTGGTCGATAAGCAGGATTTGGGAGATTTGAGATGACGGCGCGCTGGTACATCGTTCACGCCTATTCCAATTTTGAGAAGAAAGTGGCCGAGGATATTCAGGCCAAGGCAGCCCAGAAGGGCTTGTCCGCTCTGATCGAGCAGATCGTCGTTCCGACCGAAAAGGTCGTGGAAGTGCGCCGCGGCCGCAAGGTTGATGCCGAGCGCAAGTTCTTTCCCGGTTATGTGCTGGTGCAGGCCACGCTGACGGATGCGGTCTTCTCGCTGATCAAGAATACGCCGCGCGTCACAGGCTTTCTTGGCGATTCAAAGCCGGTTCCGATTTCGCAGAAGGAAGTCGACCAGATTCTGAGCCAAGTTCAGGATGGTGTCGAACGTCCGAAAGCCTCTGTTTCGTACGAGATCGGCGAAAATGTCCGCGTGTCGGATGGTCCGTTTGCCTCCTTCAGCGGTATCGTTCAGGAAGTCGACGAGGAGCGCGCGCGCTTGAAAGTTGAAGTTTCCATCTTCGGGCGTGCGACGCCTGTGGATCTTGAATACGGTCAGGTCGATAAGGTCTGATTGTTGCCCGCAAGGGTTTGTTCCGGGCAGGGGTTCCTGACTGGATGAAAAGGGTGGAAGGGAAGGCGGCTTAGCCGGTCGCTCGTCTCGCACCACCAAACTGCCAGCCGGTTTGACCGGCGTCAGTCGAGGCCGGGTTTTCCGGCATTAATCGAAAAGCCGGGTTTTCCGGCAAAGTAAAAAGGCAGAAAGCAATGGCTAAGAAAGTTGCAGGCCAGCTGAAGCTCCAGGTTCCGGCAGGCGCGGCCAATCCGTCGCCCCCGATCGGTCCGGCTCTGGGTCAGCGCGGCATTAACATCATGGAATTCTGCAAGGCGTTCAACGCTGCTTCGCAGGAAATGGAAAAGGGTTCGCCGATTCCGGTCGTGATTACCTATTATCAGGACAAGTCTTTCACCTTTGCGATGAAGACGCCGCCTGTCACCTATTTCCTCAAGAAGGCTGCGAACCTCAAGTCGGGTTCCAAGGCTCCGGGCAAGGAAAAGGCCGGTACGATTGCGCGCGACAAGGTTCGCGAAATCGCCGAAGCCAAGATGAAGGATCTGAACGCATCCGACGTTGAGGCGGCAATGCGCATGATCGAAGGTTCTGCCCGTTCGATGGGCCTGGAAGTGGTGGGCTGATACGATGGCGAAGATTTCCAAGCGCATTAACAAGATCCGCGAAGGTCTTGACCGCAACAAGCTTTATGACCTGTCGGCTGCAATCGCTGCCGTCAAGGAACGTGCTGTTGCCAAGTTCGACGAGACCATCGAAATCGCGATGAACCTCGGCGTTGATCCGCGTCATGCCGACCAGATGGTCCGTGGCGTGGTCAACCTGCCAAATGGCACCGGTCGTACCGTTCGCGTTGCTGTTTTCGCACGCGGCGACAAGGCGGAAGAAGCCAAGAAGGCCGGCGCGGACATCGTTGGTGCGGAAGAACTGTTCGAGATCGTCAATGGCGGCAAGATCGATTTCGATCGCTGCATTGCAACACCGGACATGATGCCGCTCGTCGGTCGTCTTGGTAAGGTTCTCGG
>JAATGD010000021.1 GCA_015654965.1 Hyphomicrobiales bacterium | reverse complement strand
TGCCGTCAAGCGTCGTCTTCTTGGCCCCGTATTTATTCGGCTTGGCTGTCTGGCGAAATTCTGCCGCTGACATTCTCATGCTGCCGCCTCGCCTTCTGCCTTGCGGGCGGCGATAGTGTCAGAGACGAGTTTAACGACCTGCTTGCGATGCTGGAGAATAAGCTCATGCTGGATGAACCAGTTTTCCGGGCGGGGTGGTTTTGACGCTCGTCCTTTGCGAAGTAGGTCTTCCATGGACCGTACTTCACCAACGGCTATATCGTGCATCTGGCGCAGGTTGATCATCTCTACCTCACGCCAGCCGGTAGGTTTGCGAACCGCCCGGGAACAGATCGTCGCCAGAAGGCGAAACCAATCCGTTTTCGATCAGCCACTTGCCGGATGCGGTACCAACGGGCCTCCCGTCTGGCACCGTGAAATAAACAAAGCCGCCTCCTTTCGCGGCTTCCTCTGACCGAGAGACTTCCCTTGCTAGGATTGCCCCCCCCATGCAGACGACCAAGGGTTGGTTTGACGTAATGCGGTATTTTTTGAGTTTCCATCACACACCCCATTTCATGAAGATGAATGCAACAGCGAGCGGGAGAAGCACGGATAAGAAGACAAGGAGATATGCGCGGGGGTCGATCATTTCTTGTCAGCCTCCATTCGCTCGAATATTTGCTTTCGTGGCTTTCTTCGCTGCACTAACCTTCGCCAGAAGCTGCGAAGCCTCGCTGACCAAATCCTCCATATCAGCATTTGGATTTCCCGCTTTTTCGAGTTCGAGTTCATGTTGGAGCTGCGCAATCTGGCGCTCGCAATAATCAAAATATGAGGACTGGATGCGCCTGAAGATCGATGCTTCAACGGTCTTGGAACGACCGATGCGCAGATTGTTCAAGGTCCAGTATGAGAGGCCATATCGACGGCTGAGGCGCTTGAGTGCTTGGGAGTGATCACCCCACCCTTTCGCCTCCCTGTCTGTCATTTCGCGGACATACCGGCCCGCCAGATCGCAGCTACTCATTACTTTGCGCTCCGAAGGTAATTGATGTTCGAGTGACTCAAATTCTTTGCACCGCATGCAACAATCTCCACGCTACGTTTCAGGACATGGAGAGCCTGAGACGCAACGATACGCGGAGATTGGATTTGGAACACATCGGGCATGCGGCATGGCGCGTTTTGCAGAACGCACGAAAGGCCGCGATAGCCCGGAAAGAAAGCGCGGATGCTGAATTGCGTGACCCTGCCATGTTCAAGGTAGAGGGAAAGGCCCCGGCCACGCGCCGCCAAGGCGCATCCGCTACAGCCGAAGAACTTGGCGAACAGGCATTTGCGCCCGAAAGAACGCGCACTAAACGCTCGGCTGATTTGTGAATTTGAAATTGAGCAGGACTTGTTCCTCATCGCCCGCCATCCTGCTCATGATGGGGAGCCGTGACGCCGAGGGGTTTGGCGTCACGGCTTTCTTCGTCTGTCCCATGGGCGGGGGATGCTTTGGAGACAGGCGAATGGGATTCGACATTTTTGAGGTCATAAGCCATGATCTCTGCAACAGTCATAAACTGGCGGGGATCGTTCGATGATGAATTTGAAAAAAGCTCAGCAAGCCTTTTCCGAAGCTCGGCTGCGATATACTTCTCAGACAAAGGATCCAAATGTATGGGATATGCTTCTTGGCCTTGATGCGATGGCACAAGACCTTGATCGCCGTCTTTCTGACATTGAGAGAAATCAGAAAACAATACTTCAATTGCTTCGATCACTGCCGTCAAAATAAACGCTTCAAACGCCGTCAATTCGCTGGCATTGATTGCATGATGAAATCCAATATGGCTGGTGACCTTCATACCGCCCTCGCTTCTTTGCGGGGCTTGGGGGAAGGAACCGTCCCACCATTCGCCAACATTTCAAGAAGTTTGAGCGCAGGACCACGCGGCTGCATACCAGCCTCCCAAAGTGACACGGTACTCTGGTCAACACCAATTGCAGCCCCAAGCTGCGCTTGGGTCATCTTCAAATTTATGCGGAGCGCACGGATGTCAATTTTATGTTCCATGCCGAGACTATGGAAAACTCATAGATATTTGTCAATGAGTTTCTCATAGTTGTATATGACATACTCAGAATATGGAATTGCACGAGAGATTAGCAGAAGCTAGACGACAGGCTGGGTTTGCATCGGCGCGTGAAGCGGCAGATGCGCTTGGTATCGCATACCCAACTTATGCCGGACATGAGAATGGAAGCTCTGGCTTTCGGGCCGACAAGGGTGAAGTTTATGCTAAAAAGTTCAAAGTCCGCTTTGAATGGTTGATGCGCGGTACAGGGCCAATGGTAGACTTAGCCTCAAAGTACCGCGAAATCCTTATGGCTTACGATAGCTTGCCTCCAGATCTTCAGGAGAGCTATGCCGATGTTTTGCGCAAGCTTGCAGCGCCCTACCAACCGCAAGAGCCTCATCAAGAACAGGCTCCGGCAAAAGCAAAATCATCTTCAAAGTAGCGTCCCTTTCCACGATTTTCCTCATCTCGAAGAAAGAGATATCTCCAGCCAAACCGCGTAATTGGTCCAGCGTCTCATTTCTTTGTGACCGCTTGCGCGGTTTGATTTTGATCATTCCCAAACCTCGCTCTGGTAATGCCAGACTAAAGCTTTTCCATCTCATCGATTTCAGGCGGCAACTGATCACCCTGAGCAAAGATCAGCTTGGGAGGCTCGAAATCTCCTGTCTCTGCATCGCCGGTGTTTGTGAAGGCAATGACCATAGGCTTATCCTTCGCCATGCGTTCGGCTGTGCGCCTTGCGTGGGCTACATCCTTTGCAATGAAAGGCGTGTCAGCAACCAATCTGCCCCGCTGGCCCTTGCTGTAGCTTTGAACAACGAATTGCGCTTCCATTCCCATGATCATTACTCCCTTCACTTTGTCATGTGCGGCAGAATGACTCATAAATGAGAACATAACAAGAACATATTAGGAATTAATTCATTATGTCGCGCTCATGCGCAACATCTTGTGCCGGGGTGAGTTTGAGTGTCAAATGGTGGAAAGAGTCGGAGGTAGCCGCGTCAGACGCGTTGATATGTGAGGGGGGCATTCAGGGCGCCGCGAATGTGGGTAAAAGCGGACATGGTGATGTGCGTTGCATTCCATCGCTTGAAACTCCTCGACCGAGGCAAAACTGACGCCGGAGAGCGGATTTGTGATGTTCGGGTTATCGACGCCGACAAGATGGAAGAGATAAAAGAATGCGTTCGTTTCAGCCTTGGAATGTAACCTTGACTTACCGCCAGAATCTCCCATATTAAGCGTGGCCCCGGAGATATCCGGGATTTAAGTCCCTACCAAGGGCCGCTACAACCGACGATGCAAGTTAATTGTAGTGTCAGTAAAAAACCTCGCTTCGGCGGGGTTTTTTCATGCGCCTATTCCCCGCAAATCAAGAACAAGGATAACGCATCGTTAACGGCGATTTGTCGCTCGCTAGATGTGGTGGGAGGCGATATTTCTCATTCTGATTAACCGTAGAAAATTTTTTATCTACGGCAATTTATGGTCAATTTTTGTGTGATATAGTCAGACATCAACCGGATATTGACAAATGGAAATCGTGGTATTTCAGATTAATGACTCTTTTGCGCCCGAGACCATCCCCATGGCACGTCTCGCGGAGTATTTGGCTGAGTACGCTAAAATATTAGGCGAAGTAGATCACGTCCATCTAAAAAGCGTCACCAAAGGAAGCGTTCACATGAGCGCGGTTATAGAAGAACCGTATATTCCAAAGGTGAATGAACGTCTGCAAAGTTTTGGAAATGCGGCAGTATTTGACGACATAATGAGGGCATACAAGCGTGTCGATGAAATGTTGGCAAAAGACAATGCCACAGGTAGGATAGTTGACAGCAAAGGTAGGGAACTTGTTACCTTCCAAGGCAGACTAAACCCCACACCAATGGTTTTCGGGCCGTTCGAACAAAATGGATCCATTGAGGGCGAACTAGTTCGCATCGGCGGCAAAGACGACACCATTCACCTAACACTGCGTGACGGAGAGCAGATTTATTCTGGCTGTACCACAACGAAAGAATTGGCGCGTCAATTAGGGATATATTTGCTAGGACCAATAATACGCGCAAATGGGATCGGGAAGTGGATGCGAACCGCTGACGGATTATGGGAAATGAAAAGCTTCAAGATAAATAGTTTTGAGGTGCTTGATGATACGCCTCTTTCCGAAGTAGTAAATCGCTTGAGAGAAGTACCGGGGAACCATTGGCATGAAGTTGACAATCCGGTAGAAGAATTACTAACAAATCGTGGTGGGGATTGGAAAAATTGACGGCCGCAATTGATACGAGCGTTCTTTTATTTTTACTGAATGAAAATACCTCAGCCCCAATTGATGATTCTACAGGAGCGCCGGTTTCATCCTGTAAAGACCGTGTTAGTTATTTAATATCCACATTGGAAAAATGCAAACAACGACTGATTGTTCCTACACCAGTTTTATCGGAAGTTTTTGTAATGGCCGAGGCTGCTGGACCTCAATATCTATCGATATTGGAAAAGCAGCGCACGATCAGAGTTGTAGATTACGATAAATTAGCAGCCATCGAGGCGGCGGCTATCTTGGCGCACCTGCATAAAGTGAATGGGAAGCCATCCGGCGGAGACGCCCGAGCGAAGTTAAAATTTGATGTCATGATATTCGCCATCGCGAGAGTATTAGGCGCATCGACACTCTATTCAGATGACAAGCATATTCGGAATATTGGAAAAGAATTTGGGATGTCGGTGATTGGCATAAAAGAGCTACCGCTTCCACCACAATCTGAACAAATGGATATTTTCTCGATCTAAGCCCCGCTCTGCGGGGTTTTTCATACCCAAAATCAACCCCGCCACAGATAGGCAATCTGGGCGGGGTTTTTCTTTGAGTGATCGGCCAAAACATTCTGGATTGCCATTATTTTATAGTGCTATAATTTCTCCATTGTAATCTATCAGTAAATGGAGAGTTTTATGAGTGATGCAGGAATTGGATGGATTGCCGCGATTATCATAGGCGGCTTGGCTGGCTGGATTGCTTCAAACTTCATGAAAAGCGATACCGGCATATTCGTGAATATCATTCTGGGTATTGTCGGTGCATCGATAGCCAGCTTTATCTTTGGCTTTTTTGGGGTGACACTTGGCGGCTGGCTTGGATATCTCATTTCTGGATTTATCGGCGCGTCAATCCTTATATGGGTAGGAAGACTTATAAAGCCGTAGCCTCATCCATTTTGCAAAGATCTCCAAGGCCTCGCGAAAGCGGGGCTTTTTTGATGGCGCTGGACTCTTTTTCTGAAATCTGGCTTGAATATTCCGTCAACTAACGGAGGGGCAAATGTTCGGAATACCGAAATGCGGTCATTGCAATGGTATGATGACGGGCGTTAAAGCTATCGAACCCAATGGCGCAAATTATAAGCAGATGGCTACTATTTGCCTATCTTGCAACGCTATTCTTGGTGTTTCTGAGTATTACAATATAGGGACGCTTTTAAAAAAAGCTGAGAAAGATAGAGAAGAAATGAAGCGGCATATCGCTTCACTTGAACAACAGGTCTATCAGCTTTCGCATATTTTAAGCCGTCGCTAATCATTTGACGCCCTGAACCGTCATCCGGGCATCCAAGGGAAATGAACTCTTGGGTATAATGATCCACTTCATCCACCTTTAATGCAGCCCGCCGCGCTAACCCACGGCGGGGCTTTTTCATGTTCACGAAACCCTTCCAAGGCACACTGATTCTACCCCATCCGCGCCAAGGTGCAAGGTGGTGTGGAAAATAATTATGACTTTTCCATATTTATGCTTGACGTAAGTATGAGTTTCTCATAGTTTACTCTCAACATCAGTTGGGAGTTTACCAGATGAGCAGCACCGGCCAATCAGAATTAAAGGCGATCATCGCCAGCCAGATTGAAAAGTTGCAATCCCTTTATGAGCGCGTTCCGGCTCTCCCTGTCTGGGATATGGAAACGCAGAACGAAAGCGGCCTTGAGGTCAATCGCGTTCTTACAGAACAGGCAGAAATAAATGCCGATGCCGAACTTCGCAGCATCGATCTTCTGCGCTCTTTCGCCGGTCTTGATGAATTGAGCGGTAATGAGCGCCGCGATTACCGCCTCGCTCGCCGCGATGATTATTCCGATCTTACCCACGCTTCAATTGAAGTCCTCAACGCCGAGCGCGAATACATCGCTCCCCGCGTCTATCGCTCCCTTGAGAATGCAGGGAGGACGCTGTGATGACCGCAGAAGCAAAGCATATGGCGGGGCTGTGGATCGTCGAGCCGATTAATGACGGTCAGTCTTACCAGATCACAACGGCAGAAAGCACGGGTTTCCGCGTCATCGCAGAAACAGACAGTGAGGCCAACGCCCGCCTATTCGCGGCCGCTCCTGATCTTCTAGTCGCCGTGCAAAGGTGCCTGAATTTCATTGAGGGAACAGAAGCCGAGTTCGGTGAGAACTTCGAATGTGGTGATATGGCCCGCGCCGCCATCGCCAAGGCCATAGGTGACGCAGATGCTTGATCACCTGACAGGCGAGAAGATCACCTTTTTCCTCACGGCAAGCAACCTTGAGGCTCCGATAGAAGCGCGAAAGTTCGCCATCGAGCAGCTTTTGAAGAACGCGATACCGAAACCGGCCCGCGACGAACTTCTCATCATTTTCAACGAAATCTGCCCGGATGAGGCAATCGAATATCGAAAGGACGCAGCATGAGCGAGGAAGCAAAACTACGTTTTTTCTCCCTTTCGCAGACGCAGCGCCGTTTGGCGAAGGAATATCGCGACTGGGCGATTTACGCCGACCTCAAAGGCAAAACCTCACGCGCTGCCGAATACTGGCAACGGTCTTCAAATCTTTGGAAATCTGCTTTCCGAAACCTCAATCTCGCAAGGTGATGGCATGACAAAAGAAAACGAACGCGCCGTCATCGGCGGCAATAACCCTCCGTCTGAATATGAAACCGTTAAGGAAAAGATCGATGGTCTTTATGACGAAGCCAAGCTTTGGCTCGACGGTGCAGAAATAACCAGCCAAGCGCAAGCCGATGAAATCCAAAAGCTCATGCGACTTATTCAAGCCGCAGAGAAGGAAGCGGACGAGGCTCGTAAAAACGAAGCCAAGCCGCATGATGACGCAAAGGCGGAAATTCAGGAACGTTTCAATCTCCTGATCGGGAAAACCAAGTCTGTCACCGGCAAGACAGTGAAGGCTGTAGAAGCCTGCAAAAAGGCTTTGGCTCCATGGCTTCAAAAGATCGAAGAAAAACGCCTTGAGCGAGAAGCCCTTGCTCGTAAGGATGCGGACGAAAAGAAGCGCAGCGCCATGGAAGCTATGCAGCAGCGCACCGGCGACAATCTTGAGCAAAATGAACAGGCCGAACAGCTTGTGAAAGACGCAAAGGAAGCGGAGGCGCAAGCTCGCCGCATTGGAAACGAGAAGGCGTCTGCAAAGGGCTTCGGTCGCGCCGCGTCTCTCCGTACTTCTTACGTCTCGCAGGTGACCGATTATACGGCGTTCGCTCGTTATGTCTGGGCGCACCACAAGGTCGAGCTATGTGATCTCCTTGATGATCTGGCTCGCCAAATCGTTGCTCGCGGCAATCACAACATCGACGGCGTTACCGTCAAAGAAGAACGGAAGGTTGCGTAATGTCAGCCAATCTCGATCTATGGGAAGCTCACGCCGATATTGACCCATCCTTCACCAAGGCGATCACCGGCAAAGCCTATAAAGGCACGTCTCCTAATCCTCAGTACGTGATCAAGTGCCTTACAGAAATGTTTGGCCCCGTTGGTCAGGGCTTTGGTTGGGAAGTTCTGGCAGAAGATTTTACGCCACTCGGTGAAGAAATCCTCCATTGGTGCCGCATCCGGTTCTGGCACACGAAGCGCGAGCATTATTACGAGGCATATGGGCAGACTAAAGCCCTGATGAAGACCCGCAACGGTCTTATGTCCGATGAGGACGCGCCGAAGAAGTCCCTAACCGACGCCATTATCAAGGCGGCTTCGCAGCTTGGTATCGCAGCCAATATCTTCCTTGGTCGGTGGGATGATCAAAAATATGTGGCCGACCTCAAGGAAGAATTCCGCCAAGACGAGCCTGCGCACACCACAAAGCCAAATTCAAAGAACGATGAAGCCCGTGCGACATATACCGCACTGGAAAGGGATATGCGCCAGAACACGACACAGGCCGATTTAGGCAGATGGTGGCGCGATCCTGAATGCATCGAACTGCGCAAGAAGCTGCCTGCCGACTGGCAGAAAAACTTGCAGCAGGCCGTCACCGATTACGGCAATTCCCTTTCCTCAGAACAGAAGGCGGCTTGATCATGAAGGTAATCACGATTACCGGCAGGGTTGGAAAAGACGCCGTTCTGCGCCGCACACAGGATGGTCAGCCAGTCCTTGGCTTCACCGTCGCCGTGGACGATGGATACGGCCAGAACAAAGGCACGATATGGTTTGACGCTTCGATATGGGGAAAACGCGGTGAAAGCCTTGCCCAGTACCTCAAGAAGGGAACGAAGGTCACGGCAGCGGGCGAATTTGGCCTGCGAGAACATGACGGCAAATTATATCCAACAATACGCGTCGATCATATCGACTTCGATACTCCGAAGCAGGACAGCAAGCCAGCATCCCGGCAACAGTCTTATGCTGAGCAATCGAACGGCGCGCCTGCCAACTTCGCAGACGAATTATCGGATGAAATTCCCTTCATGATGGAATGGAGGGGGTAATGGCGAAGAAGGAAAAGCCCTCGATAATCGTCAGGAAGACGCCACGAGGATTGCAGCCGGTTTCCGGCTTCGATGCAGAAATGCTTCTGGCAGCACCGGTCGGGACAGAATTCAATCTGGCTTCGCTCACCAAGCGCAGCCATCCGCAGCATCGCACATATTGGAAGGCCCTGAATGGAGTGGTCAAGGCAACCGGCAAATGGCCGAATTCCGAGAAACTTCATGACGCCCTCAAACGCGTCTGTGGGTACGTAGAAATTCGCTACAACCTTGACGGATCATCCTACATCGCGACGGACAGCACGTCTTTCGATGCCATGAACCATGATGAGTTTTGCGTTTACATGAAATTGGCAATGGAAAAGCTGGCTGACGCGATAGGCTATGACCCGCTCGCCTTTTTGGAGGACGCAGCATGATCGCCCATCTTCTCATTGCCCCTATCCGCCGCTTTATCAACTGGCTCTACGGCCCTTCCCGTGACTATGAGGCTGAAATTGCCGCGTATACGGTCGAAATCGAAAAGGCCAAGCGCCAGAAGAAAAAGCACTCGCACCTTGTCGAGCAGCGTGAAGCCATCCGCAGCGAGCAGCTTGCGGAAGAACTTGGCCGCGATCTGTCACGAACCGATTTCGCGAGGTTCTGATATGGCTTGGAACTTCAACATTTCCAAAGCCCCGAAGGGTGATTTCGTCAACGTGACCCGATCCAGAAAGGATGAGGAAGTCACATTCAGAGAATATAGGCCAACCAAGATCATCCTCGCAACCAAGTGCGGCAAGGTCATCGTTTCGCATTGGCTCAATCCTGAAACGCCAGAAGGTGGTCGCTGGAACTTCCTCGCCAAGGATGAACAGCCTATCGCTTGGATGCCATTTCCAGTTCATCCGAATGCGGAGGGCGTGTAAATGGCGCGTAAATCCTTCTCCACCAAAGAGCGCACCCGCCTATTCGCATTGAACAAGGGTATTTGCCATATCTGTTCAGGCAAGATCGATGCGAGCCTTGAGGCTTGGGAAATCGAGCATGTTAACCCGCTGGCAATGACCGGCGACAACAGCGATGAAAATCTCAAGCTCGCTCATAAGAAATGCCATGCAGCCAAAACAAAGCAGGATGTTGCGCTGATTGCGGAAGCAAAGCGCCGTGAGGCTAAGTTTGTCGGCGCGAAACAGCCCAAAGGCACTCTCAAAGGCCCCGGCTTCCAGAAGTCCGGCAAATCCCCGCGCATAGACAAATCCGCCCTTCCCCCATTGCCACTCCCCCGGCTCATGCAGTCCGGGATTGCGAGGATTCGCCCATGACCGCGCCCATTATCCCGGAAGCAGCCATACAGGCGGCAGACAATGCCATAGCTGATGCTGTCGGCCATACATCATCAATTTCCACGGTGATGCTTGCATCTGCCGCCCTCACCGCTGCCGCCCCATTCCTGAGGGGGGTACGCCCGAGCAGCTTTGTTAATGACGCTGGCATTACTGCTGCCGACATGCCGCACATAGTGGTTCAAAAACTCGATGCAGCATATGAGGCTCGTATCGGGTCGCAGATCGAAACGGGAATTCCCGCAACGGAACCATCCCCTCGCGCACAGGCATTGGAGGAATGCACTAAATGGCATCGAGATGACGGGGCTTATTCAATCTTGATTTATTCACTTCGTCAGGATGGATACCGAAAAGGTGCGCCATCTATGATCAACGATGTGATGGTACGTATTGAAAAATCAGGAAATTCGGACGCCAATATTTCAGACATTGCAACGCAAATTCATCGCGCCCTGTCGTCTCAGCCTGTAGCGGACGGGTGGTTGCCTATTGAGACAGCGCCGAAGGATGGGACGGAAATCATTCTGTCTGATGGATGCGGATCATTCGCTGGTTTTTATCATGACGGTTCGCAATGCCGTCGCGCCGAAGCGGGGTTCTTCTTTGAGAGCGACAGAGACAATCTTCTG
>JAATGD010000386.1 GCA_015654965.1 Hyphomicrobiales bacterium | reverse complement strand
CCTGCATGTCCCGCAGACAGGCACGAATCAGCCGGAAGGGCGCGGACAGATTGACCTCCAGCGCCTTGTCCCAGTCGGAATCAGCCAGCGACTGCACCGGCGACATTTTGCGAATAACCGCATTGTTGATCAGAATATCGATCCCGCCCAGTTGTTCGCTCGCGGTTGCCGCAAGACGCTCGGCTGCCCCGGCTTGAGAAAGATCGATGGCAAGGGAGCCGACCGGCTGTCCTGTTTCGCGGCTCAATTCGGTTGCGGCATCGCTCACTTCGGGCAGAATATCGGTGAGAAACACGCGATCACCGGCTTTCGCAAAGCTGCGGGCCAGTTCAAGCCCGAGACCAAGGGCCGAACCAGTGATCAGAACACCACGTCCAGTCGAAAGCGTCATCGCGCCAGCTCCTCCCACGTCAGGCGCGGCGCAACATCGAGCCGAACGGCGATCCCCTCCAATTCAGCGCAAGGCGCGCAATAGGCCTGCATAACAGCGGGGTCGTGACCGGGAACAATATGATCAAGGCCCGGTGCAAGTTCTATCAGACGGGCATAGCCGCGAATGAGAGAGGCTTCATCATAGAGCACGGGAAACGGATTGCGGTGCTCCATATTGGCGTAAAAATGCGTCGCATCGGAAGCCAGAACCACCCAGCCACGCGCGGTATAAACACGAACCGCCTGCAAACCGGCACTATGGCCCGGCACGACATGGAGCCAGAAGCCGGGCGAAAGCTCCCGGTCGCCTCGGTGAAACACGATCCTGCCTGCATAAAGGCTACGGATATAGGCAACGATGTTTTCGACATCGAAAGGAGCGCGCGCTTTCGGATCGCACATGCAGGGACCCGTCGCGTGACCCGCTTCATCAACCTGCAAATGAAAATGTGCGGCCGGGAAATCACCAAGCGTTCCCGCATGATCGTAATGGAGATGCGTGAGTATGACCTGGCGCACCTCGCTTGCATCCACCCCGAGAAGCGCAAGCGCATCCACCGGCTGGCGCAGCAAGGTGCGTCCGCGCGCATTGGCTGCATCCTGCCCGAAACCGGTATCGATGACGAAAACCTCGTCGCCGCGCCGCGCAAGCCAGATGAAATAATCGAGATCGGCACCCGACTCATGTGGATCCGAAACGTGAAGAAAATTGTCTTTGACAGTCCGCCCGCCATGGGTGGCGTAACGCAAGGCATAAAGCTCGAAGGGCACTATTCCCCCGCCAGATCCAGTTATCGGCTCCGCCATGATCCTCAGCCCCACAAGCGCATTCGACATCGATACGCCAGACAATTTCATCCTAGCCTACAGTATGACCGTAATCCTGTCATACAATCTATTGACAGGTCAAGTCCGGCATGTCTAACCTTGGGCCAACAAGAAAGACAAAACCACGGGGACAAAGCTGGCGCAATGCCACCTGAACGGAGAGATATATGACTCGTCCTGAATTCAAGGGTGAACAATTCCAGAAGGGGTTGAAGGTTCGACGCGAAGTGCTTGGCGAGGCTTATGTCGCGCCTTCACTGGCCAATGCCGACGATCTGACCGCGCCGCTTCAAAAGCTCGTCACCGAATGGTGCTGGGGTGAAATCTGGACCCGACCCGGTCTCGACCGCAAGACACGCAGTTTTCTCAACCTCGCCATGCTGACGGCGTTGAACCGTCCGCATGAAATCAAGATCCACGTTCGCGGCGCCTTGAACAATGGCGTAACCGAAAACGAGATCGTCGAAGTCTTTCTTCAGTCCGCGATTTATTGCGGTGTGCCTGCCGCGCTCGACGCCATGCGCGTCGCTTCGGAGGTGATTCGGCAAATGCGTGAAGAAAAGGCCGAAAGCGCCTGATATTTATAATCGGAAACGCTCCATAAAACCGGGGAACACCGGCGATTCCAATTGCAAACAGGAGGCCCTATGACACAGGGAACAGCTACGAAACCAGCGAGCACACCGCATCGGCTGAAGACCGGCGCGCAGTATAAGGAGTCCCTCAAGGACAACCGCCAGATATGGGTTGGCGGCCAAAAGCTCAATTCCGTTTATGACGAACCCGCCTTGGCCAAGGGTATCGATCTTCTGGCCTCGATGTTCGACGATCAGTTCACAGAAGAACATGCCGACGCCACTACCTATTACGACGAGAAGGCCGGTGCGGTCCTCAGCCGTTCGTGGCAGATTCCGCGCACCAAGGAAGATCTGGCTGCCCGTCGCCGCATGATCGAATATACCTCGCTCAAGACCGCTGGCACCTTCGGACGTCCGCCAGATCTCGCGCCGTCCATCGTCGTGGGTCTTTATGCCTATCTGCCCACCTTCAAGAAGAAGAAGTCGCTTATCGACGGCATCGATCCGGACTTCGCCGAAAATATCGAACGCTATATGGAATACGGTCAGAACAACAACCTGACCGCTTCAGAAAGCCTCGCAGGACCGCAGGCAGACCGCTCATCGCCCAAGGCCTCGGAAGCCTCGCTCCTGAAGGCGCGCAAGGTCACGAAGGACGGTGTCTATATCTATGGCGCCAAGACCGTCGGTTCGATTGCGGCTCAGGCCAACGATATTTTCTTCACCAATCTCGGCGGCATTCAGGAAACCCCTGCGGATGCCTGCATCTGGGGTTCGGTGCCGATCGACACACCCGGTATCAAGATGATCTCGCGTGAAATGGTTTCGCAGCCATTGTCGAGCCAGTTCGATCATCCGGTTGCAAGCCTCGGCGAAGAAGCCGACCAGTTCATCGTGTTCGACAATGTTTTCGTGCCGAAAGAACGCCTGTTCAATCTCGGCGATCCGACGGCGATGAGCTATTACGGCCCGGTCTGCGTCTTCGCGCACTGGCATGTTCTCACCCGTCTCGCAGTGAAAGCGGAACTGTTCGTCGGCGCAGGCCAGATGGTTCTCGATTATCTCGGCACCGGCAAAATTCCAGCCGTGCAAATGATGCTCGGTCAGCTGGTCGAATATGCCCAGACGCTCCGCGCCTTCGTCACCGCTGCCGAAGCGCTCGCTGTCCCGACCGAAGGTGATGTCATGCGCCCCGATGTCGGCATGCTGACCGCTGGTCGCCTCTATTCGATCGAAAACTACCCGAAGGTCATCCATATTCTTCAGGAAATGTGCGGTCAGGGTCTGGTGATGCGCTTCGGCAAGAAGGCGTTCGACAATCCGGAAGTCGGCCACTTCCTGCATGAACTGCTACCCGGACATGGCGTATCGGCCATGGTCAAGGAACAGCTGATGAATTTCATCTGGGATATGACCTCCGGTTCGCTGGCCGGCCGCGTTGCCCTGTTTGAAAACGTCAACGCCACACCGGCTCCAGCCCTGCGTGCCCGACTCTATAATGAAGTCAAACGCGACGGCTACGTCGCTCAGGTGAAGAAGATCGCCGGGATCGAGTAACGCCCTGACGCCCCGCCTGATGCCAATCGGGCGGGGTTTTTCTTTCGCGACATGTTGGAGATTGCGATGGATCAGTCCACGCTTATCGACCGCTTTTATAGCGCTTACGCTTCGCACGATGCGGAGGGTGCCGCTTCGCTTTATCATGCCGATGGCTGGCATGAGGAAGTCGCCATGGCAAAACGCCGTCAGGGGCACGCCGCTCTCGCCGAAGGGCTGACCGGCTTCTGGCGCATGCTGCCCGACGTTACATGGCAACGGCGCGGCTATATCCGCTCGGGCAATCAGGTTGCGGTTCCCTATCACATGACCGGCACTTTCACGCCGCGCGGCGACAACGCGCAACCGCGTCAGATCGCGCTTGATGGCCTGCATATATTCGATTTTCAGGAGGGTCTGCTGGCAAGCACCAGAGACATGTGGGACCTCGATCTTTTCAAAGCGCAGATGAGTTGAGACGATGAATGATCTGGCGAAACTCGACGGCATCGCAATTGCCGGTCTGATCTCCGGTAAAGAGATCAGCGCAGCCGAAATCCTCGAAACCACTATCGAACGCATCGAGCGGCTCAACCCGCAGCTCAATGCCGTCGTGCATCCGCATTATGATCTCGCACGAAAGCAGGTCGCCGATGGCCTGGCCAAAAGCCCGCTTTCAGGCGTCCCTATGCTGTTGAAGAACACCGGCTTTGAAGCGGAAGGCATGCTCCTGTCGAGCGGATCGGAACTGCTGCGCAATGTCGTCAGCAAACGCGATTCCACCATCACCGCGCGCTACAAGGCGGCAGGCATGGTGATTGTCGGCAAGTCCAACACGCCGGAATTCGCGCTCAGTTTCACAACAGAATCCGAAGCCTTCGGTCCAACCCGTAATCCGTGGGATATCAACCGCACGGCGGGCGGCTCATCCGGCGGTTCAACTGCGGCTGTCGCCAGCGGCATGGTGCCACTTGCCAACAGTTCGGACGGCGCAGGTTCCACGCGCTTGCCTGCCAGCCATTGCGGTCTTTTCGGATTCAAGCCATCGCGGCTGGTCAATCCTGTCGGCCCCGTCGCCGCTGAAGCCATCGGCGGCATGTCTACACCGCATGCCGTCAGCTGGTCGGTGCGCGACAACGCCGCCATGCTAGACGTGACAGGCGGCAGCGATCTTGGCGACCCATGGGCATCCCCTGCCATGCCGGGCAGTTATCTGGCGGCACTCGACAAAACACCGCCGCGCCTCAAGGTCGCGATGATTGTCGCCGCACCGGACGGCAGCCCCATCGATCCCGAAATGGTCGAAAGCATACGCGCCACGGCGCGGCTTCTGGAAGACCTCGGACATGGCGTTGAAGAGGTTGCCGATGCGGGCTACGACGCGAAAGCCCTGAAAGCGGCATGGCGCATTATCGTCGGCGTCAATGTGGCTTTGGGGGTCAGCGGCGGCGATGCATCCTCTGCCAATATCGCCAAGCTTGAACCCGTCAATCAGCAATGGGTCCGCGAAGCGCTGACGATACCCGGCACCCGCTATTTGTGGGCCGTCAACCAGCTTCATGCCTCATCGCGAGCGCTTGGCCACTTCTTCAGCACATACGACATCATGCTGACCCCGGCTGCGGCAGAACCCGCACCGCTGTTGGGCAAGCTTGCAGGCCAGGATAAGAACATCGATGAATTCTACGATTTGTTCTGGTCACATTCGCCTTTCACTGCCGTTTTCAACACATCCGGCTGTCCGGCAATGTCGGTTCCGCTCGGCATGAGTTCTCACGGCCTGCCCATCGGCTCGCATCTTGGCGCGGCCTTTGGAAAAGACGCATTGCTTTTCGCGCTGGCTGCGGAACTTGAACGCGCCGCTCCCTGGATCAACCGGCGTCCATCCATATTCGGCTGAGGAAATGTTTGATGAGAAATTCTGAAATCCTTGCCCTTGATGCTCGTAACATCGCCAGTGCTGTAGCCTCAGGAACCCTGAGTACCCGGGCTGTAACGGAAGCCTATCTTGAGCGCATTGCCGACAGAGACGGCCCGGTCATGGCATGGCAGCATCTAGACGCTGCAAAAGCGCGCGCCACTGCGGATGCGATGGATGTCGCCGGGGCCAAGGGAGCGCTGGCTGGTGTCCCGATCGGCGTCAAGGACGTCATCGACACAGCAGATATGCCAACGGGCTATGGCACGAGCATCTATGAGGGCTTTCAGCCGCCATGGGATGCGCCAGCCGTACAGATTACCCGCAATGCGGGCGGCGTGATCCTCGGCAAAACCGTGAGCACGGAACTTGCCATGGCAAGCCCGAACAAGACCCGCAACCCGCACAATCCGGCCCACACGCCGGGCGGTTCCTCATCCGGGTCCTGCGCTGCCGTTGCCGCGGGCATGGTGCCTCTGGCCTATGGCACCCAGACGTCCGGTTCGGTTATCCGTCCTGCAAGCTTTTGCGGTGTGACCGCCTTCAAACCGACCTTTGGTGCGATCAATACGGTCGGGATCAAGGTGCTGTGCCACGGTCTCGATACGCTCGGGATTCTCGGCCATAACATTGGCGATGCGGCCTATTGCGCGGCGGTGCTGACTGGCAAATCCGAACTCGCCGACCTCACACCAACGGCGCGGCCGCGCATTGGCGTTCTGCTCGGCACGCGTCTCGAAAAGGCTGAAGCCTATGCAATAGACGTTGTCAACCGGCTGGCATCCCTCGCGGAAGCGTCCGGCGCGAACCTAACCGTGCTGCCCGCGCCATCCTGGTATGACGGTATCTTCGATCTGCATGAAGCTGTCATGGGCTGGGAAGTCACCCAGTCGTTGTTATCAGAGACCAGTCGCCATTGGGATCGGCTGACGCCCGTCACCCGCGCCATGATGGAAGATCAGGGTCGCGTCGATGAGGCCCGTTATCGTGCCGCCATGATGGCAATTCCGGGCATCCGCCTCATGATGGACGCAATCCTTTCGCGCTTCGATGCGGTGCTGACGCTCGCCGCTCCCGGCGAAGCGCCGGAAGGAATGTCGACAGGCGACCCGATCTTCAATCGGCTCTGGAGTGTCCTGCAAGTACCGCTCATCTGCCTGCCGGCAGGCAAAGGCCCGAAGGGATTGCCCGTCGGCGTCCAGCTTGTCGGCGCACGCGGTGCTGACCACCGGCTTGCCTCAGCGGCACTCTTTCTTGAAACCGTGCTTGCTGCAAAAGGAGGCACCCTATGATCCAGCCAGCAGCCGATCAACTGACCGACGACTTTCGCTCCGCCATGCGCCAGCTTGCCGCGACGGTAAACATCATCACCGCCGGTGAAGGCGATCAGCGGCGTGGCCTGACGGCAACCGCTGTCTGTTCCATGTCGCTAACGCCGCCTTCCATGCTCGTCTGCGTCAATCGTTTTGGCGAGGCGCACAAGGCGATCACCGCAGCGGGAAGCTTCTGCGTCAATATTCTCGCTGACCGCCAGCGGGAAGTCGCCATGCGCTTCGCAGGCCAGATCGGCCAGATGGGTGAAGACAAATTTGCGCCTTATCGCTGGACCCGTCTTGCAACAGGGGCTCCGGCTCTCGATGACGCCATGGCCAATCTCGATTGCGAGATCGCCACGGTTTCCGAGACGCAAAGCCATTCGATTTTCATCGGCAATGTGAAAGCCATTCGATTTGGACCGGAAACATCACCGCTGCTGCATTACAACCGCAACTTTTTCACAATGGCAAACCAGAACGCACTCTAACAACCCGGCAGAGTGGGAACCGGCTACACCAAAAAATAACAATGACAAATAGATAGAGCACTTTCCTCATTAAAAGTTTCAGACGTGCTCTGTGGTGCAGCCACAATATCAAACGGGCAAACGCCCAACGGAGGTATCATATCATGTCAATCAGCGACGCTCAGTTCCTGAAGGGCTGGAAACAGGTGCTCGAAATGTGCAACCTGAAAGCTGGAGAACAGGTCACCATCCTGACAAGTGACGACAGCAACAAGCAGATTGCCTATATCGCCAAGCTCGCGGCTTCCGATCTCGGTGCCGTGGTCACCGAACTGAACCTTGCTCCGGTCAATAGCGAAAAGGCGATTTCGCCTGACAAGTCTGGCTATATCGGCAAGACGCCGCTCGACGGCAATTCGGCTGCGTTGGCCTGCCTCAAGGCGTCCGACATGGTCATCGACACGTTGCAACTGCTGTTTTCCAAAGAACAGGAAGAAGTGCTCAAGACCGGCACGCGCATGCTGCTGGCGGTGGAACCGCCCGCAATCATGATGCGCCAGATTCCGCGCCCTGAAGACAAGTTACGCGTTCTCGCCGCGGCGAAGAAGATTGGCGCGGCAAAGGAAATGCACGTGACATCGAAAGCCGGTACGGATTTCCGCTGCCGTCTCGGACAATATCCGGTTCTGACGCAATATGGTCTTGCCGACGAGCCGGGACGCTGGGACCACTGGCCGAGCTGCTTTTCCGCCCGCTGGCCGGATGAAGGCAGCGCCGAAGGCACCATCGTCATCGATGAAGGCGACATCTTGCTGCCTTTCAAGAAATATGCCCGCGCACCGATTACGATCACTATCGAAAAAGGTTTTATCGTCGATATCAAAGGTGGTTATGACGCCGAGTTCATGCGCAAGTTCATGGACAGCTTCAATGATCCCCGCGCCTATGCCATGGCCCATGTCGGCTGGGGGCTGGAAAACCGCGCCAACTGGACGGTGCTCGGCCTTTACAATCCCGAAGCCCAGCTTGGTATGGATGCGCGCTCCTTCGCGGGCAATTTCCTTTGGTCGTCAGGTCCGAATACCGAGGCAGGCGGCGATCGCGATACGCCGTGCCATCTCGACATTCCGCTGCGCAATTGCTCCGTCTCCCTCGATGGCGAAGTCATGACGCTGGAAGGCATTGTAATCCCTGAGGACCAGAAGTAAGCCCATGGCACAATATGACGTGGCAATCATCGGTGCCGGCTCTGCGGGTGCTCTTCTCGCCGCACGGCTCAGCGAGGATCCGGATCGGAAAATCGTGCTGATCGAAGCCGGAGGCGAGCCGACGGACCCCGATATCTGGAAGCCGGCCATGTGGCCCGCGATCCAGCATCGCCCTTACGACTGGGACTATAGCACCGTACCGCAGCAGCACGCTTCCGGTCGCAGCTTCGCATGGGCGCGCGGCAAGGCGCTGGGCGGCTCAAGCCTGCTCCATGCCATGGGTTATATGCGCGGCCATCCCACCGATTTCGCCACATGGGCGGAAGCGACGGGCGATGAGCGCTGGAGCTGGCAAGGCTTGCAGAAAGCCTTTATGGCGAATGAGGACCATGCGCTGGGCGGCGATGGCATCCACGGCAAGGGCGGTCCGATGCCGGTATGGATACCGGACGCGGAAGTCAGCCCCCTGACCCGCTCTTTTATCGAAGCGGGTGCAGCAGTGGGTCTGCCACGTATTCCCGGTCACAGCACGGGGCAGATGATCGGTGTGACGCCGAACTCGCTGATGATCCGCGATGGTCGACGCATCACGGTTGCCGAAGCATGGCTGACGCCAAGTGTACGTGCGCGTCCCAACCTGACCATACTGACATGCACAAGGACCCGCAATCTCAGTTTCGACAATGCCCACGCCACTGGTCTTGACGTTATCGGGCCGGAAGGTCCTGCCACGATCAGCGCCGACCGGATTATCCTTTCGGCTGGCTCATTGGAAGGCCCGGCCCTTCTTATGCGTTCCGGCATTGGCCCGGAAGACGTGCTGGAAGAATCGGGCGTGGCCTGCCGCATCAAAGCGCCTGAACTGGGATACAACCTGATGGATCACCTGCTGGGCGCAGGCAATCTCTATGCTGCCAGGAAAGAACTTGCGCCATCCCGTCTGCAACATTCGGAAAGCATGGCCTATATGCGTGCCGATGGCGCCGTGACTGACGGCCAGCCAGAAATCGTCGTCGGATGCGGGGTTGCCCCCATTGTGTCGGAACAGTTCACGGCACCGGCACCGGGCAGTGCCTATTCCTTCCTGTTCGGCGTCACACATCCTACAAGCCGTGGTGAAATACGCATAACCGGCGCAGGGCTGGACGATCCCCTGAGGATCGACCCGCAATATCTCCAGACCGAGAACGACCGGCGATTGTTTCGGGCAGCTCTCGCGGCAGCGCGGGAAATAGGCCATCGCCCGGAACTGGACGAGTGGCGTGACTACGAAATTCTCCCCGGAGCCGTGGAAACCGAGGACGATATCGACGCCTTCATCGCCAAAGCAGCCATCACGCATCACCACCCCTCTGGAACCTGCCGGATGGGCAAAGATGACGCTGCAGTGGTCGATCCGGACCTGCGCCTGAATGGGCTGGATAATGTCTATGTCGTGGATGGCTCAGTTCTGCCGAGCCTGACCGCCGGTCCCATCCACGCGGCCATTCAGGCCATCGCCGAGCGCTTTGCCAGCGACTTTATCGACAGGGCAAACTGACGAAACAACAGGCGCGCTCGCCGCTAGAGCGGTTCCGGTTAGAACGGAATCATCGGACCCACTCTATATATCTGTTTTTACGCATTATCCGACGCAAAGCTAAAGGGATTCCCTGCGTTGGTAACAATTCTCTAACTCAATACAATACCGCCATCCACATTCAGGCTTTGGCCCGTGATGAAGGCGGCTTCGTCCGATGCCAGAAAGGCAACCGGCCCCACAACATCTTCGGGGTCGCCGATACGGCGCATCGCGGTCTTTTCCTGCCATGACTGACGCACCGCGGCATCGTCGAGATTGACGCGACCCATGTCAGTCAGAATGATACCGGGGCAGATACAATTGGCGGTAATGCCGAAAATGCCCACTTCCTGCGCCAGAACGCGGGTGAACCCCATGACGGCGGCCTTCGATGCGGAATAATGCGCCTGTTCCGGCGCACCGTGCTTGCCACCGATGGAAGCGATATTGACGATGCGTCCGTATTTCTGCTGCTTCATGACCGGCAGCACGGCCTGCACCACCAGAAACGTACCCTTGGCATTGACATCGAGAACGCTGTCCCAATGCTCCTCACTGAGATGCTCGACATCGCCAGCAATCAGAATGCCCGCATTGTTCACGAGCGCATCGATGCGGCCAAAAGCGTCAACGGTTTTACGCACCATCGCCTCAACCTCGGCCTTGCTGCTGACATCCGCAAAGACCGTAAGCGAGCGGCGGCCAGCGGCCTCGATTTCTTCTGCCACCTCTTGCAAGGCGACCTGCTGCCGCTCAATATCATTGATGGCAACGTCGAAGCCGCGCCTCGCCATGCCGATGGCAATGGCGCGTCCGATGCCGCGGCTGGCACCCGTAACGAGCGCGATTTTTGCCTGTTCAGTCATTTTATCCTCCAGAAGTCCCGCAAATCAGAGAGCCGTATAGCCGCCATCGACCGTCAGCACCGTTCCCGTCACGAAACTCGACGCGTCGCAGGCGAGAAACAGAACCGCATTTGCAATCTCGCGTGGCTCGCCAAGCCGTCCCTGCGGTGTCATACGAAGCCAGGTCGAAAACCATTCCTCGTTGCTGCGTCCGGCGAGCGTCAGTTCCGTCGCCGTATAACCGGGAGCGACGGCGTTGACGCGCACGCCCTGTTTCGCCCATTCCACAGCCAGCGACTTGGTGATGAGATTCACCCCCGCCTTGGCCGCGTTATAGGCGATCTGCGGCTGCGGATAGACGACGATCTCGCCGCACATGGACGATATATTGACGATAGCTCCACGTCCGGCGGCGGCCATGCGCTTGCCGAAAGCCTGCGCGCAATAAAAGACGCCATTGAGATTGACGTCGATCACTGCCCGCCAGTCAGCCTGCGAGGTTTCACTGGCAGGCGCGTTTTTGACGATGCCGGCATTGTTGACCAGAATATCCGGCACGCCGATATCCGCCGCGACCGCCTCCGCTATGCGTTCAGCGGCATCCCGGTCGGTTACATCCAGAACATAGAGACACGCGGCGGAAGGGCGTATGGCGTTCAGTTCATCGATGGCCGCCCTGCCCGCCGCCTCGTCAAGGTCGGTGATGATGACGCTTGCCCCCGCTTCGACGAAAAGCCCGGCAATGGCGCGCCCGATGCCCCTTGCCCCGCCCGTAATGACGGCGCTTTTGCCCGTAAGTTGAAAATCCTTGAGCATTCCCTTCTCCCGAAAAGATATTTTACGCAGCAAAAACGGATTTCAGCGCCGGATAAAGCGAGCGATATTGCTGATAGATTTCGTTGTAGATCGCCGTTTCGCGCGG